>JBFXIU010000375.1:0-3286 GCA_050175615.1 Porticoccaceae bacterium
AGGTGTTTCTGAGCGAATCGGCGGGTGCGACGCGCATGCAGCAAGCGATGAATCGGATCGAACGCGCCAGCGATTTTCAGGCGGAATTGCGACACATCATCGCGGTCGGTGATTTCGGTGCGTTTGAGCTGGAACAGATCGGCATCACGCCGATTGACCCCCGGCGCGACGCTGACGGCAGCGGCATAACCGGCTTGTCGCACCAGTTGAAGTTCGCGCGGGCTCAAATCGCCCGAGGGGTAACAGAAATACTGAACGGGTTGCTGCAGATGGGCGGCGATTTCGCTTCGGCTGGTAGCGATTTCCTGTTGCGCCAGCGCATCGCTGATGGTTGGCAGGTAGGGGTGGGTGCGGGTGTGCGAGCCGATGGTGATACCGGGAGACCGGGCGAGGGCAATCACTTCGTCCCAGTTGAGGTGCAGCCGCTCGGTCGGCTCGCTGCCATAGCGGGGGTGGCTGAGCGCCTGATCGCAGAACTGGGTGGTCACAAAAATAGTCGCCGGAATACGATAGCGCTGCAGGATGGGCAAGGCCTCGGTCAGGTTGTCGAGATAGCCGTCGTCGAAGGTCACGGCGAACAGCGGCTTGCGCAAGGGCCCGGCCTGAATCGCCCGCAACCCGTCTTCGAGGCTGACCACTTTGTGCGAAGACAACTCTTGCATCTGCTGGGCAAAACGCGCGGGCGATACTGTGAGTTGGTCATAGGCGGCCAAATGCGCCACACGGTGATACATCAGCACGCGCAGACCCGGGCTCAGGGTGTTGCGAAGCTGGGCGTAAGGCAGCAAGGCAGTGGCAAGCAGACGACGCATGATTTACTCCGCAGGGGCGACTCGCGCCGGTTGAGGCTCTGACGACAGGCCCAGCGCTTGCTGATGGAGACGGTTGTAGGCCGCGGCGGTTCGCGAGACGTCGAAACGCGCGATCACGGTTTCCCGTGCCCGCTGCCCTAGACGGGCGCGCAAAGCGGGGTCTTGCAGCAAGTCGTCCAGGCGTT
This sequence comes from Porticoccaceae bacterium, assembly GCA_050175615.1. Classification (GTDB taxonomy): domain Bacteria; phylum Pseudomonadota; class Gammaproteobacteria; order Pseudomonadales; family Porticoccaceae; genus CAYXXZ01. Next base: position 998 of record JBFXIU010000375.1, read on the forward strand.
TGGCAAATTGCGGCACGTCGCGCGGCTCGACCAGCAGGCCATTATCCCCGTCGATGACGACATCGGGAATGCCGCCCACTCGGGTACACAGAACCGCCTTGGAACTCGCCATCGCCTCCAGCAGGGCAATGGGCAAACCCTCCCAATGCGAGGACATCACGAACACATCCATGGCCGCCACCAGGCGGGGCACATCGGTTCGCATGCCAGTGAAAATCACACAGTCTTCCAGCCCGAGAGCCTTGACCTGCTGCTTGAGCGTGTCTTGAAGATCGCCCGTGCCGATCACCAGGCAATTCAATTTTTTGTCACGCACCTGGGGAAGTTCGGTCAGCGCACGGAACAGATCACCGTGTGCCTTTTGTTCGTGCAAGCGGCCCACGATGCCGATCAGGGGGCGATCTTCTGGAAGCCCGAATTCACTTCGGAGGCCCGCTCCCGAAAAGTTGGAGAATTTCTGCAGGTCAATGCCATTCGGAATGGAGACCAGCTTGCTGGCGGGTATTTTGTCGCGCGTGGCCAGCGTTTGCGTGACCTCTTCACTGCACCCCACCACGGCGGTACTCAGTCGCGCGAACAAGCGGTCGATCAGTTTGCGACCCGACCCTTTCCACGGGTTGACGATGTTGTGCACGGTCGAAAACACCGCCGGAACGCCGGCCAAGCGCGCAGCCAGACGGCCATAAGTATCGGCGGTGAACAGATGTGTGTGCACGACATCAGCACGCTCGCGCTTAAGCCACGAAGCCACGCGGAAGACCAAGCCAAAATCCAGCTTGCCTTTGCGGCCAAAGATCACGACTGGAACGCCGAGTTTTTCGAACTCCTGTTCTAGCGGGCCTCCCTTGATCAGGCAGACGATGGTGTAACGGTAGCCCGGTATGCGCAGGCGCATCAAATCGACCAGCAGCATTTCCGCACCGTCGCGTGGCAGTTCGTCGATCATGTGGACGATGTGCGGGGAGGTTTTATCGCGGTTATCCATTTCTGTTTTTGGCGCTGATAAGTTGTTTCGGATCAAACAGATGGGCCACGATGGCAATATAAATCCATAAGAATACATCGACCGAGGTATCTATAATATGCGTCCCGAACATATTTACCGCAACCAATCCCGCTACCAGCGTTACCGCACCTAAACCAATGATGCGGTCGATATCTACGGTGCTCTTTTTATAAACAAACCAACCACGAAAAGCGAGTGCTCCAATAATCAGAAGGAGCGTGATCAGGCTGGGCACGCCCATATTGGAGGCCGCATACAAAAACATATTCTGATTGTCCGTAGCATCTCCGGTCGAGCCCTCATAAAATCCTGGAACATAGCTGGGCACCAAGCTGTGAAACTGATCGAACCCTTTGCCGAAAATTGGATCTTCCTTTGCCATCTCTATAGCTGCGTCCCAAAGCAAAAATCGTGAGTCTGCACTCTTGTCGATTTTTGAATCAACTTCGTGATCCTGATAGGTTTGAGCTACTCGGGCCTTCATCGAATTGGGCACCAAGGCAGGAATGAAAAAGTAAATTGTTCCAATGACGAGCAAGACCAAAACAAAGAACTTTTTGCTTTTGACGAATGAAAGCGTGGCAAGCTCCATCGCGAAAGCCAGATAAGCGCCGCGAGAAAAGGCCGCCAGCAATACTTTCAGACCAATCAAGACGATGGGTGCCAAGCGCCACGATTTCCAGCGTGGGAAATAATAGGCCCCATAGGCTAGCAAGGGCGCAAGAGAATAGATAATTTGCGCTGCGAATTCGTTCGGCTGCCCAATGGGGCCTAGCAGCCGCGATTTTTCGATGCTGCTTGCACCGCGGGTAAGCCACCATTCGTGTATGCCGTAAAGAAAAATGACAGCTGCGGAAAACATCATATAGACGATGAGTCGTCTAGCCATATTCTTATCTTGGATCAGGTTGACGACCAGAAAGAAAATAATAAACTGGTCGAAAAATCCCCGAGCCGACAAAAGATAGTTCCAGATGAATGGATGCAGCCCAATATGATAAATTGCTGTAAAAACAGAAATAACACTCAGGAAAAACCAGATGCCTACCAATCGCGTGAACGGCAAGGGGTTGAACATCTTCCTTTGATTTTTATAGGCATGGATGACCCAGAATGAAATCAAAAACAATTCCAGCAAATTGGTGCCGTTGATGCCTGGTGCAATCAGAACTGGGTAGAGTTTGCTTAAAGGGTAATAAATGATGACCAGTGCAAGAAGGGGCTCTGGACCTTTGCGCAATTGAACCAGCAGGAGCAGGCCAAAGATCAAGGCAAAACCGTAG
>JBFXIU010000376.1:0-3272 GCA_050175615.1 Porticoccaceae bacterium
GGCCTATCGACGCGCCCAGCATCAAGCAAGGGGCGCAGATCAAGGCCATGCGCCCCACAAAATTTAGCCAGGCTAACACTTTAATTGCGCCGTTGTGCTGTCTACACTCGGGCCAGTACCAACACGACGGGAGTGACCGATGAATGATGATTTGAGCGTATTGCGCTACAAGGCTCTTGAGCTGGCGGCCGGCCAGATGTTGTCGAATGAGGATGCGTTTTCGGCTTATCAGTCTCTACGCGACTGCGTGGATATGTGTCATGCGCAGGGTCGCGTCGGCTGCTGGGCTGATGTCGCGCTGGTTCTGCCCTGGCAACACCACGAACACCAACTCCCTGAAGATGTGCTTGATTTGATCGAAGAGCGTGCCGATACGATTGAACAAGCGTTCAGGCAGGTTCTATTGCTGGCCAAAGAAGGCATTGTTCAAGAAACGATTGCCGGCCGACTCGATAGCGACATGAACACCTTGGACATGGCCGACTTGGTTCAGATCGGCGCGCAATCCCAAGCGGCTGAGGCCCAAACAGAAGCCAGTGCGCCAGCACGCCCCCGGTTCTGAATTCTTTTCGTAGACCCCTTCGAGGTAAACACAAAGACCATAATAGTATAGTTTTTATGTAGACTATTTTATCTATCCTTTTTTCTGGTAAACACGTAAACTATCAATAAATAGTTTTTGTGTTTACCAAAATGAAGCGATCCGAACTCAGCAATGTGCTTTACACCCTGGACAAACAGGGGGTTTATGCAATCGCACGCCAGCAACTGGCCAAATATTTTCCGACAGATAATCCCAAGGCTTTCGCGGAAGGATTAAATCGCATGGTGCGCGAAGCGCATTTGGTGCGAGCAGCCAAGGGGGTGTTTGTCAATCCGCGGGCTCACAGTTTTGACAGCCACGCTATCGAACACGTTGCGCGGTGCCTGCGGCCTGGCCACTACTCCTATGTCAGCCTGGAATCGGCGCTGTCTGAGTATGGCGTGATCTCCCAAATCCCCATGGACAGGGTAACGATTATGACCACTGGACGCTCGGGCGTAATCAAAACTCCCTACGGAGTAATCGAATTCACCCATACCAAACAGGACGTGGGCACAATTTTGGACAGCACGGTATGGCAAGAGGGACGGCCTTTACGCATTGCGACCAAGCAGGCCGCTTACCGTGATTTAAAACACGCCCGGCGCAACCTGCACCTGGTGGATACTGAGATGCTTGAGGAGGCCGACTGATGAACGAAAACTTCAGTGATTTGGTAAATCGGGCCATGCGAGAGCAGGGCCTTGGGCATATGCGCCCCGTCATTGAAAAAGAGCTGCTGCATTACGATATTTTGTTTGCGTTGGATCAGGCCAATTTGCTCTCTACCCTCACCTTCCAAGGTGGCACCTGCCTGAGGCTGTGTCACGGCGCCCCCCGCTTTAGCGAGGATCTGGACTTCACAGGGGGCTACGACTTTGATCGCGCTTCGTTGGTGCAAATTAAGCAATGCCTCGAGGATTACCTGGGAGGGCGCTACGACTTGAGCGTGATTGTCAAAGAGCCCAAACAAATCGCCCCCGACCCCGAGGTCATCAGCGTAGCAAAATGGCAAATCAGCTTACAAACGGCCCCCGAACGCAAAGACCTGCCACGTCAGCATATCAAACTGGAGGTGGCCAATCTACCCTCGTACACACGCGAGCCCGTTGCCTTAAAGCGCAACTACGCATTCTTGCCCGACGGCTATGTGGACACCTTGGTGATGGCGCAAAACCTGCACGAGATTATGGCCGATAAGGTTGTTTCGCTCGTGAACTGCCAACGATACGTCCGGCACCGTGATATTTGGGATTTGCGCTGGCTCGAGCAACAAGGAGCCCAACTTGATATTGAGATGATCCTGGCAAAGATCGAGGACTACGACTGCAATGACTACCCCGATCGCTTGCGCATCATGATTGAGCGACTGCCAGCGATTATTGGATCTAACGAGTTCAAGCAGGAAATGCAACGCTTTTTGCCCAGTTCAGTTCAAGAGCGTACCCTACAGCGCGTCGGGTTTGATGCATTCTTATCTTCTTCAGTCGGCAAGATTTTAGAGACGGTTGGCCTGCTCCTGCGGTCACCGGATGATGAGCCGACGGGTGGGGCCGACTTCACCCTCTAAATGTCTTGTATTTGTCGCATTTCTGGCCGATAATAATAAAAAGCTACAAATATGGAACATTCATGCTCGAACTCTCGGTAGCCTTTGGGCGCCAACTTCGCCGGGCGCGCAAGGATCGCGCAATGACGCAGGAACAAGCGGCGCTGCGCGCCGGCATCAATCGCAAGCTGGTCATGCGTATCGAGAAAGGCGAGAACGTGGGCATTGACGAAATCCACAAACTGGCCCTGGCTCTTGGGTTCACATTGGCTCTGGCCGAAACGGTTCGCCCAACCTGGGAGAACGCGCGCGAGATTTTCCTGGACGAGGATGATGACTGACACAGATGCTGCAAACTGGTATGCGCACATAAGTGCGCTGGTCAAGAGCTCGCCCCAACTGAACGTCTATGCGTCGGACCGACCGGCAGGCCTATTGGTCAAGGAAAGTGTGTACGCATTCACCTACGACCAAGCGGTCAAGGGCGATATTTCGCGAGAGGTGGCGCTTGGCCTACCATTTCGAACCAGCAGCTACACCTATGGGGATCTGTTCGGCGTTTTTTCGATGAACGAGCCCGAAGGCTACCTACGCCTGTATATAGAAGATGCCATGAGCCGGGCGGGTATTCCGAACAAGCTATTGTTTCTGGCGCTATCTCAAGGCCTACAGATCGGCCGCGTCTCTTACAAACATCCCGAACTTGAGTTGGATCGGCCAGAACCCGAAACCCTTGATCAGCTGTTGCACGAACGAGATGGTACCTACTTCGATCGACTTCTTGCACGCTATGCCTTGCGCTCAAGTCTATCTGGGGCGCAACCGAAGATCATCGTACCCACGCAGACCCAATCGGGCGGGCGTTGGGATAAGACGTCATTACTGACCCCTAGCGTCATTGTTAAAGAGGCCGGTCATGAGTTCCCGGGACTCAGTCTAAATGAGTATTTCTGCATGACCGTTGCCAGCCAGGCCCAGTTAAATGTGCCCGTATTCTGGCTTTCTGACGACGCTACTCGATTCATTATTGAGCGCTTCGATCGTGATGAGCTGGGCCAACCGGTTGGCTTTGAAGATATGGCCGTGTTAGCCGGCCTGAGTGCAGCTGAAAAATACCAAGGCTCTTACGAAACAATTATG
>JBFXIU010000377.1:0-3242 GCA_050175615.1 Porticoccaceae bacterium
GGACTGGCAGCCCCCTTAGGTTACATCATCTTTTCCATCTCTTCCGCTGATATGTCAAAGTTGGCGTAGACGTTCTGCACGTCGTCATTGTCCTCCAACTTGTCCATCAGCCGCAGCATGCTCTCGGCCTGCTTTCCTTCCAACGGCACCAGGGTCTGGGGGATCATGGTAATTTCGGCACTCTGATACTTGAAGCCCTTGGCCTCCAAAGCCTCACGCACCTCAATAAAAGAGCCGGGGTCGGTGGTTACCTCGATCTGCTCATCAGCCTCGGCCACATCCTCGGCACCGGCCTCCAGGGCGGCCTCAAACAGTTGGTCAAAATCCAGCGAACGATCGTAGCCAATCAAACCCTTTTTATCGAACATCCAGGCCACACAACCGGCTTCGCCCATATTGCCGTTGGCCTTGGTAAAAATACTGCGCACCTCGGAAACCGTCCGGTTACGGTTATCGGTCATCACCTCAACCAACACCGCCACACCACCAGGGCCATACCCCTCGTAGACGATCTCTTCGTAGACGACCCCTTCCATCCCGCCGGTGCCCTTCTTGATGGCCCGCTCAATATTGTCCTTGGGCATATTCTCACCCTTGGCCTTATCAACAGCGGTCCGCAGACGGGCGTTGGCAGCGGGATCGCCACCGCCCAACTTGGCGGCAACCGAAATCTCCTTGATCAACTTGGTAAAAACCTGGCCCCGCTTGGCGTCGGCCGCCCCTTTTTTGTGCTTGATGGTACTCCATTTATTATGGCCCGACATCTCCTGCTCCTTAGCGTGAAATCACAGTCTGCCCGAACAGACAGAAAGATAATTTTTTAGCATGGCGATCCAAAGACTGTCCAGAGCTAAAATGCTCCAGCGATACTGGACAGGAAGGCCACATCCTGCTACTCTCCAGCTCATCAACGCACCACAAAGGATCTGCCATGTCCTGCCGGATTCGCACGCTGTTGTTCCTGTCGGGCCTTACTGTACAGCTACTGCTGTCAGGCTGTTCCGCCATTCCCCTCAGTAAGGCAGGCGGCGACCTGCCGCCCGTGCTGACACAAGACGAACTGCTGCGCCCCTACTTCACCCTCGGCAGAATCCAGATCGTCAGAGAGGTCTACTTTACCGACTATGGATTGGAACCGAATCTGCAGGAGTGGGGTCTTCAGGTCTTACGGGGTGAGGCAGCCAAAATGGATGCCGATGCGCTGATTTTGCCGGAGATCACCAGTCGGGCCATCACCATCGTACTATTTCCTGCCTTTCCGGCAAGCGAGTATCGGGCCAGCGGCATGGCCATCAAATTCAAATAATCTTGACATTTCAGACCAAACACCAGTATAAAAACAATTCTTCATTGATCGGCGACGTAGCCAAGTGGTAAGGCAGAGGTCTGCAAAACCTTTATTCAGCGGTTCAAATCCGCTCGTCGCCTCCAAAGTTTTCCAAGGGTCTGATTTTTCAGACCCTTTTTTCATTCCAGCATTGCGATTCGTCGAACTTTCACACTATCTGCTACAGAGGACATCATCGCCTCGGCAGTAGATTTAGTTGGGATCACTACTGTCGGGGCGACGGTTTACGTATCAAACAAATTATCCTTGCAATCACTGGAACAACAATCCATGATTGCAAGCATGATTCAACGACAGCTTACACATCAACTCAACAGCGCTCTCGAACTCTCGCCCGCTGTTGCCCTGCTCGGCCCGCGCCAGGTTGGCAAAACAACCCTGGCTCTTGAGGTCGGCAAACAACACCATGCTATTTACATAGATCTAGAGTCAGAGCAGGATCGAGCCAAACTGGCACAACCGGAACTGTATCTTGCTGATCATCAGGACAAGCTGGTCATTCTTGACGAGATACATCGCCTACCCGGCCTCTTTCCGGTACTACGCGGCCTGATTGACAAAGCGCGACGTGATGGACGGCGTGCTGGCCAATATTTGCTTTTGGGTTCAGCGTCGCTTGACCTGCTGAGACAATCAGGAGAGACCTTGGCAGGCAGAATCACCTACCTGGAACTCACGCCGTTCCAGGTGCTTGAGGTCGGCAAGCAGCCCCAGGAGCAGCTCTGGATACGCGGTGGCTACCCGGAAAGCCTGCTCGCATCAGATGATGCCCGCAGCCTGCGCTGGCGGCAGGATTTCGTCAGAACCTATCTAGAGCGGGACATCCCGCAGTTTGGTCCGCGCATTGCAGCCGAGACGCTGCGCCGGTTCTGGGGCATGCTGGCACATCACCAGGGAGGTCTGCTCAACACCGCCCAGTTTGCCCGAAATCTGGGGGTCGATGCAAAAACAGCCGCCAGCTATCTTGACCTGTTGGTTGATCTGCTGCTGGTTCGGCGTCTGCAGCCGTGGCATGCCAATCTTGGCAAACGTCTGATCAAAACACCCAAGGTCTATGTGCGAGATAGCGGTCTGGTCCATGCGCTACTGATGATCCCTGACAAGGAAACCCTGCTGGCACACCCTGTCGTCGGACAAAGCTGGGAATGCTATGTGATTGAGAACCTGCTGGCCGTTGCACCTGAACAGGTGACTGGCTATTTCTACCGCACCAGCGGCGGGGCGGAGATTGATCTGCTGCTGGTCTGGCCCAATGGGAACAAATGGGCTATAGAGATCAAACGCAGTCTGTCGCCAAAACTTGAGCGAGGGTTTCATTCAGCCTGCGACGACCTGCAGCCGGAACGAAAGTTTGTCGTATATGCCGGCAATGAGCGTTATCGACTGGCCGATGATGTCGAGGCGATATCATTGGCGGAACTGGCGACGCTACTTCAGGCGATGTCAAATGAGCGAAAAGGTTCTACATGACCAGCAGATTGGTATCTGCTACATAATTTGTCACAAACGACGTTCGACAGTCGACAATCGCAGAACGATAAAAGCTAATAATTTTAGACCATTGAAAACAGAATGGCTTCGACGCATCAAATCCGCTCGTCACCTCCGAAAACTCAAGGGGTTCGCTAAAACAGCGGGCCCCTTTTCCGTTGCACCAACCCTATATGCAACAGGCGGCCAGTCACCCGTCACACCTGGATGTCCCTCCTACAAACAGAAAAAGGCCCTCAATGCGGGGCCTTTTTTCTTTTTGTATCAGGGGAAAAAACTAGCTGACAAATTTTACGGCGATGTGGCTGAGTGCCGGCCAGGCTACGGCCAACCCGGCCCCGGCGGCAAAGACTCCGGCGACAGCCAGGACCTTACCGATGTATTTGCGATCATCAAGATCGGA
>JBFXIU010000378.1:0-3239 GCA_050175615.1 Porticoccaceae bacterium
TTCGTGTTTCTGAACTGCCTAAACGCCCAAAATCTTCAGGCAATCAGCATGGACTTCCGGTAAAAAGCTCCCTCAGAAGGCTACATCGCGCACATGCCGGCGCAATAACAATCACGCATCAGCCGACTTTTCAGCGGCATCCTCGGACATACCACCACGCGAATGAAAGAACGCTATGAGCACCTGCAAATCGAGGCACAACGTAATGCCCTCGAATCTGTCTTTTCCGTATGGAAGCAATCGGAAGCATGCAATATAACTCGCTGTTTTTATTGGTGGGCGGTACAAGGTTCGAACTTGTGGCCCCTGCCGTGTGAAGGCAGTGCTCTACCGCTGAGCTAACCGCCCAACTCTTCAATAGGCGCTTAGAATAGGGGAGTCGAAGGGGAAAATCAAGCAGTACGCAGTGCCCTACTCCCCCTATCCGCTGGGGCGAGTGACGGGGTTTGACCGATCCTGTGCTACACTCGAACGCACGGGTGGAGAGAAATGGGGAGAGGGTGAGACAACTTCCGCACAGGCGCGCGCAACTGCGGCGCGGCATCCGCGCCGCATGGGTTCTTGTCCCCTTGCTATGCGCCTTGCCGACGGCAGCCTTTGCCAAGAACCTGATTTCTTTCCAGATCGATGGGGCGCCCGCGGATCTTACGGTGCAGTTGCAGAATGCGATGCCAAGTCTTCCCTACGATGGCAAAGAAAGCCGACTGCATGAACTCATCCTTTCTTCCAATTTGCGTTTGCGCGATGCGCTGCAGGCTTACGGCTACTATCACGCTACCTGGCATAGTAAAACGCTACCGCTGAAAAACGGGGATGCCGTCGTCCAGTATGACATCGCGCTTGGCCAACCTATTCGCGTCAGAAATACGGATATACGTATCCTTGGCACGATTACGGAGGCCCCCAGCCTGCGCCAAAGGATAAAGCCTTTTCCTCTCAGCAACGGCAACATTCTCGATCAGGTCAGCTATGAAACCTGGAAAGATCAGAGCCTTTCATTTCTCCGGTCCAGAGGATATATCAGGGCTTATTACCAGCGCCACGAACTTCTCATCGACAAGAAAAATGATTGGGCTGACATCTATCTTTGGCTCAATAGTGGCGAACGCTTTCGAGTAGGCAGTATTTCCATTGTTGGTGCAGAGCGCTATCCACGCTGGTTCATCGAACGCTATCTTACCTTCAAAACTGGAGACTGGTATTCACCTGACGCGCTGTCTGTGACAGAGAGCAACCTGCACGATGCAAATCGTTTCGAGAATGTGCAAGTACTTGGGGATACTGCACATCCTGTCGATACCGCTGTGCCGGTAACGGTCAAGCTTGCCAGCCTGCCGGAACAGCATTTGAAAGTGGGCGTTGGCTACAGCACCAATATTGGCCTGAATGGTATACTCTATTACGATAACTACAATATGTTTCAACGTGCGCAGCATTTGCACGTAGCAGTGCAGGCCGCACAGCGGACGCGTAACATTGGCGCAACTTATACCTGGCCAATTGGTTCCACCCTGGGATCGGAATATATTGCTACCACCTCTTTTCAAAATGAGACTTACCAGATCTGGTCAGCCAATGAGCTCAGCGCGGCGATCGGTCGCCGCTGGGCGCTTGCCGACAATGCTAGAAAAAATGTCAACGCCACGATACAGGCGATGTTTAATCTGGAGCAGGCTTCGTATACCGTATCGGGCATCAGTGATAGTTCATTTTATCTTTATCCCTCGGTGACCTATCGCGTGCAGAATTATCGTAACATCCTGCGACCGGTATCTGGCTTCTATGTGCAGGCAACCGCCGAAGGAGCGAGCAAGGTCTGGGGGAGCACCAGCAATTTCATGCGGTTGCGGGTGCGAGGGGGCTGGGACCAGATGCTTTCCCCTGACTGGGGGATCGGTGCGCGAGCAAGCTTGGGAGCACTCTGGCTGCACGGACCCATTCGCAATTTGCCGCCCGATCTGCGCTTTTTTGGCGGTGGACAAAACAGTCTTCCCGGTTATGCGTACGAATCGCAAGGACCGACAGACGCCCAGGGAGCCGTAGTCGGTGGACGCCTTCTGGCGGTAGCCGGGATCCACATCGACCGTTTCATTACGCATGACTGGGCAGTTGGCGCGTTTTATGACGCCGGCAATGCCTTTGATAGCTTCTCTTCCTTTCACGTCTTGCAGGATATCGGTATCGGGACGCGTTGGTATTCTCCCGTTGGGCCCATAATTCTTGATCTTGCGCACCCACTCATTGCGCCACGCGCCCCCGCCGTCCGCGTCGCACTCTCCGTTGGATTCAACTTCTGATGCGTTGGCGGAAGATCCTATTTCGCGCATTTTTATCCGGCTTGTTGTTGCCTATAGTTACTATTTTTGTGCTTTTTACCTGGGTCTTCCTGACCAGCGCTGGCGCAAATTGGACGCTATCCTTGATGCCCGGTCTGCACTACCGGAGTCTGCACGGAAACCTGGCACATGGTTTACGTCTGCAGGACGTATCCTATGTGGATCACAACACAAGCATCGATGCGCAGGAATTGTCCTGGAAGTTTAATCCAACCGCACTGTTATGGGGAGAGATCAAGTTTTCGACGATCACCCTCAGCAATGCAAATATTCGCTTACCCCCAGCTAAACCAAGAACTACTGCACTGACGCTGGCTCCGCCAGAACTGCCGCGCTGGGTAAACATTTTCAGTGTATCAGTCTCTCCTTTAACGATTGATAGGCTCAGAATCTACCAAAATGACAAGGAAACATTTTTTCTGCAGCAGGCGGAATGCAAAAAGATCGCCTGGGACAGAGGGCTTATAGAGATACTGAATCTGCAAGGCCAGGGGTCTTTCGGAAAATTGCGGCTTACGGGTAACGCCGGCATCAAGCAACGGAAGATCCGTCTAGTTGCCGACTGGCAATCGGCAAAATCGGACCATACCGCGGTAAACGTACAAGTGGATTGGCATGATTTGTCTGGAGGACGCTACGGAGGTCCCATCGCGCTCACCCTGCATCAGGCAAACATCAGTGGAAAGCTTCAGGGAACTGCGACAATAGCCCCCTATGCAATAGAGCTGACGCAGGCAAAGCTCAGTAGCGAGAAGCTGGCCAAGCCGATAAAACTCGCCATTTCTGTACATTTACCCAAAACCCTGCATGGCAACTATGCGACGGCGGGCAAATTGTCAGATCTTGCCTGGGTCGGGATGCCAGAAGCGTTAGGGAAAAGTGGTATCCAGGCAAACTGGCACG
>JBFXIU010000379.1:0-3220 GCA_050175615.1 Porticoccaceae bacterium
AACATTTAATACTTTTAATGCCCAAAACTGGCGCCGAACTTCGTCCCCTTCGCATCGACGAGCAACGGAGGAAAATAACGGATAAGAGCGAGGACTGTCTGAGTCCAAAATTGGATACAATTTTGGGCGAGTTCCGCAGCGACCGTTATTTTTCGAGTAGCGCAGCGAACCCCGCAGGGGCGATGCGACGGGGTGCCCTGGGGGTTGTCAGGGGGCTTGGGCATGCAAGCCCCCTGACTCGCCGTTAAGGCGAAACAGCAAACTATCCGTAATCTCAATATCAGGATATTAAATACTATCGGTGTTGCTTTTGATTTTCGGTTTCGCCTGTTGGAATCTCTAGCGAGCAGAGTTCGCTCCTAGGAGAGAGCTTAGCGTCCACTGCCAGCCATGCTCTTCAACCGGTTTCAAAAAAACAGATGTTTTATTTGTCGGAATATTGAGGCTTGCGGCCATCGAGAAACGCCTGAACGCCCTCACCCGCATCGGCGCCCGCCACCAGGTTGGCGGATAACGCCTGAGCGTCGAGATAGGCTTCCATCCAGGTTCTGCCCTCCAAATTAACCGACGCCTTTTTACGCGCCTGAATGGCGGGTAAACTTTTTTCAGCGATCTGGTTGGCCATCTCTCTGGCGACATCCAGAACCCGGTCCCTGGGTACCACGTAGTTGAGAAATCCGGTGGATTCAAGTTCGCGAGCTGAGTATTTGCGCCCGGTAAAGAGCATTTCCCGCACCTTTGCCTCCGGCATTTTGAGCATGGAGAACAAACCCGCGCCACCGCCCACCAAACCGTAATTGATTTCGGGAACCGCAAACATGGCGTTTTCTGCGGCCACTCGCATATCACAGAGTCCCGCCCACACCATGCCGATACCAATGGCATGGCCGTTTATGGCAGCAATCACCGGCCGGTCGAGATGATAGAACTTGGGAACCTGTTCGTTGATAAACTGGTAGCGCTCTTTTCTTTTTGCCGTGTCCATGCCGACAAAATCGTTGAGATCGGCGCCGCCACACCAGGCGCGAGCATCATCGGGAGCAGTCAAAATAACCACGCGAATGCGCTTGTCATCCGCAATAAAATCGGCAAGCTCGCCAATATTTTCATACACCGACAAAGAGACCGAGTTGACCGGCGGCCGCGAAAAAACTACTTCAGCGACGCCGTTGTCGGCAACAGTCAGGCTAAAAGAGCCAATTATTTTTTCCATTTACAGATTCCAGAGACATCGTGAATTCAGCAGTATTGATACCCCAAAACCCACAGTGATAATAACAACAATTATTCAAAGGCTATTCGTGGTCAACCAGGATGAGGGCTGTTGAAGAACAATACCCGACGACAAGTGCAACCCCCTAATTGGGTTTTATACTAAAGGGCAACAGCGCCAGAGGACAACTAGGATTTTATTATGCCCGCGCCAGGCGACGACAAAACTGCCGCGTGGACTAAGGATCAATTTTGGTCATTTTGGAGCCTTCAAAAGTGAGGTTGTACATCAATCCTTTATTGGAGAAAATAAAGCCGACAATGGGTTTTTGCAGACTATTGCTGTCGATGGCGCCGCCGGCTCCCACTGTTGCCACCGCGACACTGCCATCCACACCCACCTCCCAACCATCGGTATTGCGAAAGTTTTCCAGGGCGCTGTCGGTCATAAACAGGATCAACTGGGATTTTCGCTGGGCGCCGATCTGAAAGCCAATGGACGCCGCCGCAGTGCTGTAATAGCCCGCGGTTTTACCGCCGACAATCAGTTTTCCCTCGCCATATTCGCCCCCCACACCGAAACCTGCCTTAACTACTCGAGGGAAAATCAGTATGCCCTTTGCCCGCTGCGCGAGATCCTTACCGGCAGGACTCTGCCGGTAAAATTCCGCCAAGGCCTCCCCCGCATAGGCATCAATCTCATCACGGGTAGCAGCATTGACGCCCGCTGCGTCGATTGCCAGAAAAACACTCAAAACCAAAGACAGCAAAATTTTCATATCAACCTCCTTTTAAACCTACCTTTCTGTTCAGCGTCAAGAAAACAACCGATCGACTGCCAAATAAACCGATTATCCACAATGTAGTTGATCTACTTCCTTCCCCGCGGCGATACTGCTTGGGTTAGGATAGAAAATTCCACCGCACGAAACGCATCGCCAGACAAGTGGTCGTTTATCATACCTGTGGAGTGACTGACAAATCAGGTCTTTAAGGCCAGCCCATTGCAAGTGAAAATATGATCATAGACGTTCAGACCCTGTTTTTCACGGTAACGGCCATTAGCGCCATTGTCACCGTTGCTGTCGCCTATATCGCCTTGCCCAGTAAAAACGATGGCCTATCTCTTTGGGCGCTGGCACTAGCGCTGCACACACTGAGCTTTCTTCTCTTCAGTTTCCGCGACAGTATCAATGATTTTCTTACCGTTGTGGGCGCAAACATTATCCTGGCAGCCTCCCTGGCGATTTTCGCTGAAGGCCTGTTTCAGTTTCAGCAACGCTCACCACCACGGGTACTTATTTGGCTGCCTGTCATTCTTACCCTGTTGACCACCCTTTACCTTCGAGAAGACTTCCAGAACCGCCTCATTGTCAACGGCATCACGTACTGTTTTCAGACTGTGTTTTTGCTTGCAGCCATACTGCAAAAGCACAGGGCAACCCCTGGTCACGGTCAACACCTTCTCGCCGCAGGCATTGCCACTATAATCGCGATCTTTGCCCTTCGCCTAGTTGGCGCGATTCTGGGCGAAATGGACATTACCTCATTGTTCGAAATGACATCGTTGACGGCATCCAGCCCTGTACAGATTCTTACTTTGTTGGGAACGCTGGCGGCCTTGATGCTTATTGTCCTCGGCTTTGTGGTAATGGCCAAGGAGCAGACAGAAAACCGCCTCACCGACAGCCAACATTTTTCCCAAAGCATCCTTAATTCAATGACCAACGAAATTGCCGTCATTGACCATGAGGGGTTTATTGTCCAGATCAATGATGCCTGGCGGCGATTCGCCATTGAAAACAGCAAAGACTCGAAAACACTGCCGCGCAGCTCCGACGTGGGAACGAATTACCTCGATGCCTGCCAAGCGGGCGACGCCCCCCCACCTGAGGCGGGAAAAACCCTCGACGGCATTCGCGCTGTACTCCAGGGGCGAACTTCCAGCTTTAGCCTTGAATACGACTGCCACAGCCCGAGCATAAAACGCTGGTTTCTGATGACGGTG
>JBFXIU010000380.1:0-3220 GCA_050175615.1 Porticoccaceae bacterium
GAAATTCTATGCAGTTATTGTAACTCAGGCTGCAAACAAGTTTTCCCGGCTCAATAACATAAAAACCCACTCATAGGTGGGTTTTTATGTTTGGCGCACCCGAGAGGATTCGAACCTCTGACCTTTGCCTCCGGAGGGCAACGCTCTATCCAGCTGAGCTACGGGTGCAGAAAACTGCCTTAAATTGTAAATCCTGCTATCTGATACTTCTGGCAGTGCTGCGCACTGCGCAACGCTCCCCTTCGGGTCCAGCCACCAATCACAGATTGGCGGCGTTCGCCTGCGCATAAAGCTGCGCTTTATTAACGCTTGTCTCACCCAGCTGAGCTACGAACAGCAAAGGCGCCCAAACGCGGGCTGGAGCACCTCACAAGGCGCGCCATTCTACCTGTTTTAGGGCTTCAGCCCAACCGCTTTTTCACCGTTTTTGCTTGTCGATGGCTCAGCGGTGCTGTCCAATTCTTGGCTCTGCTTGCTTAGCGTCAAATCAGAAGCAGGATCAACCGGGTGCAGGCCAGAACGTATGTGAATATCCCGCTGGGGAAAAGGCACTTCGATATGCTCCTTTTTGAGGACATCGTGCACCAACAACAATAAATTGGATGTCACCAAACCCGGTTTTTTTACCAGATCACCACGAATCCAGACCACCAGCTTAAAATCGAGACTGCTGTCGCCAAAGCCAGAGAACAAAACGCCGGGGAGCTTATCCTTGTCCTTGACTGTATCGGGATGGGAAGCTGCGGCTGTACTGACGGCGTCGATAACCAGGCGGGGATCCGTGCCATAGGCAACACCAAAGTTGACACTGACACGCTTGTAATCGTCATCCAAGGTCCAGTTGTTCACCTGCTTGCTGATAAACTCCGAGTTGGGCACCAAAATATCTTCATTGCCCAGGGTGCGGATGAGTGTGCTGCGAATGCGGAATTCCCGAACTTCGCCCAGCAAGCCGTTTTCCAGCTCGACAAAATCGCCAACTCTGAGGGAGCGCTCAAAAAGAATAATAATTCCGGAAATAAAGTTGCTGACAATATTTTGAAGGCCAAAGCCTATACCCACACTGAGCGCGCCAGCGACCAGGGCAAATTTATCAAAAGTGAGTCCAAAAACAGAGAGCGCGAGAAAGGTTGCCAGCACATAAATGGTGTAACTCAGCAGCCTGGTCATGGCATAGACCTGGCTTTCGGGAATATTTTTGCGCATCACCGCAACACGCTTCAGCCCCCGACCCAGCAAGCGGGAGATGATACCGGCCACCAAAAAAACACCAATAGCAGACACCATCTGGTAGGTATTAAGCGTAAAGCTGCCAATAGCTATTAGCTCGGATTCCAACCAGATCTTGATGGTTTGCCAATTGAGAGATGAATCCATAACGATGCCGCCTTATAGCCAACGCTTGAATTTGAACACCGCCAGCAGCGTGACGATAATGGTTGCCATCACGGCGAGCAAGCTGTAATAACCCCAGTGCCAGTGAAGCTCCGGCATATGATCGAAATTCATACCGTACAAGCCGGCAAGAAATCCGAGGGGAACAAAAATTGCCGTCAGCACCGTGAGGATTCTCATGGTATTGTTGAGCTCATGGGAACTGAGGGAAATATAGCCATCCACCAAATCTCCAGCCAGCTCATAGTACATGGAGCAAAGGCTTAATAAACGCTCATATTTTTCATAAACATCCATAACCTGATGGCGATATTCGTCGGCACTGGCATTGAAAAATGCTGTTTCTTCTTCGCGAAGACTGTCGAAAAGTCGCGCATGGTAATTAAAATCCCGGCGCAACTTTCGCAACCGCGTTCGATAACGGGTGAGTTCCCGCATCGCCTCATCATCTGGCTTTTCCTGCAATTGATCCTCCAGTTCGGTTAGCCGGGGTTCAAATTCCAGCAGCAGATCCAAATAACGTCGAGCTGCAGTGGTGGAAATCTCCAGGGCGAGCCTGACACCACCATGGGAAAGCATTTTAGCCAGCTCAGGAGACTGCTGCCAGTGGTTGACACTCACGGATTTTTTCACATGCCGAGTAATCAAAAAATCTTCGGAGGCAAACAGGGCAAGCTGTAATGTGCCAAATTCCAGGCTGCGACTGCTGGCATCCAGGCCTTTAAGCAAAATAAAGAGGTGACTATCAAACACTTCGAGCTTTGGCGGGTGGCGCTCGCGGCGGGCGTCCCTGACGGCCAGTGGATGGAGTCCAAACAAACCCATGACGGCATCCTCTTCACTCTGGGTAACGTCATCCAGATCTATCCAGATTCGACTTCCTGGGGATTGCCGCCATTCCTGAACAAGCTCGCGACCACCCCTGAGTATATTTCCTTCGGTATCAACCAGACAGGCTGTAAGCATTTTCTTCCCCCAGTCTACGAGCTTCAATGTAACTGATTCTGTTATTAGTTTACAGCCTGGTAAATTCGGCCTTATATAGAAGTTGTTACACTGTTATTATTGCCCTATGAACATATATTTGGTCGGCGGCGCTGTTCGCGATGAACTTCTGGGATACCCTTTCTCTGAAAAGGACTGGGTCGTTGTGGGCGCCACCCCAGAAGAAATGGTAGCCCAGGGCTATCGTCCCGTGGGCAGGGATTTTCCGGTTTTTATTCATCCCCAAAGTGGTGAAGAGTTCGCCCTGGCCCGCACCGAGCGCAAAACCGGTCAGGGCTACAAAGGATTCAGTTTTTATACCGGGCTGGAAGTCAGCCTTGAAGACGACCTGGTTCGTCGCGATCTGACCATCAACGCCATCGCCAAATCCGCCGACGGCGCTATCATCGACCCCTATAACGGCCGAGCCGATCTCGACAGAAAAATCCTTCGCCACGTTTCTCCCGCGTTTGCCGAAGACCCATTGCGAGTTTTGCGGGTAGCCCGTTTTGCCGCCCGCTATCACCATCTGGGGTTTGTGATCGCCCCCGAAACACTGGGATTAATGCGGGTACTGGCTACCGGGGGGGAATTGCGGCAACTCACCCCCGAACGGGTATGGATGGAGATTCAAAAAGCGCTGACCGAAAAATCTCCCCATATCTTTATCCAGGTATTGCGCAACTGTGGCGCACTAAAAGAAATTCTGCCGGAAGTCGACAGGCTGTTTGGTGTTCCGCAACGAGCCGATTTCCACCCGGAAATTGACACCGGCATTCACACACTGATGACCCTGGAGCAGGCAGCCCGCCTCAGCGACGATCCCAAAGTGTGTTTTTCC
>JBFXIU010000381.1:0-3216 GCA_050175615.1 Porticoccaceae bacterium
CCGATCTTCGAACAGGATGCGCGGATCACGTTCTGGGACGAACTGCAGCAAGGCTCCCTGTTGCTTAGTGATCGGCAAATACTTCAAGTGTGTACGGACAAAATCCCACACGCCTTCTTCGGTTTGCACCTCTTTCTGAAAGCGTTCTTCAAAGCCGCCATTGGGTTTGTAGGCTGAGATAACGAGGTCTTGTTTGACGGCTGTAGGTGTGGTTAGTGCTTTAAAACTACCTTTTTGTTTATCTAGGGCCGAAACGTTGGCGACGATAAAGCCAGCATCTAGTAGGGCAGTTTGAATATTATTCCAAACGGTTGCGCTGGTATTTGAAAACTCTATTGTTACCCATCGTCCGGGCCTTAAAACCCTATAAACCTGCTTGAAGCAGGACGTCATCAAAACACGATATTCGTCTATTCCTTTGCCTTGAACCTTATTCTCAATGGCTTCCGGCTTGTTATTCATCCACACTTTAAGCCAGCTCTCCCAGAGAAAATTTAGCTCAGAGTAATTCAGGTTTGAGCCGAAAGGCGGATCAATAAATACATAATCAATCACTTCATCGCTGCACGCCATGCTCTCAAGTGATTGAACGCCAATAGCACTACAGCCACGATCAAACGAAATACCTCGCTTTCCTTCAGCTTGCTTTTTTATAGCAGCCTCAAGCATGTTGATCATGTTGAGTTCTTTGATAAGTGCTGGAATATAGTAGGTGCCATTAGTTGGGCCACCACCAGCTCCCCAGACTCCAGATTGATAAGTTAAGCCGTATCGTTTTGTAATTCGTAGTGCTACCGCAGTAAGCGCACTCAACTCTTGCAGTGTGGCCTTTGACTTGAATGACGCAAGGACTGCTAGGTTTCTTCTTGTGTAAAAATGGTGAACATGATCAAAGCCGTGGGATTGTATTGGCTGAGAAGTGTTTACCCCCTCTGGCAACAGATCCGCTGGATGCCAGTTTGCAAGTTCCATTGACTCGACTTTATTGATTTTATCTAAATCATCGGAATCTGGTTCTTTGGCAAAGCGCTGAGTGCCTATGGAGTAGTTGATCGAAACAGGCACTTGCTTTCCAAATTGTTTCGGCTGTTTTAATGATGGGTCGTAAGTGCTGACATATTTTTTTTCCAAATTCCGTTTTGTAAGCTTTGCACGGCATGCCGGGCAGGAAAAATTGCTCAATACCTTTCCACCCTGGACATCAACTGCGGTTTTCCAGAATATAATTTCTTCACTACACTCCGGGCATGCAAATACGTCAGACCAAATAACATACTCAATTTTTCCAATACGCCCATCTGTATGTTTTGTCTCAAACATCCATCCGCATTCTTGTTCGACTTCTGCGAGAATGCGGTTAGCCTCCTTTTCAAATTGCGCAGCATTTATCGGCGTGTTGTAGTTGTAGCCTATGAAAGTCGCAACAGGAGAAAGATCGTTCAATAAGACTTTACGAACACCAAGTTTCGAAAATGGCCGCCAGACCTTTTTGTTATCCTCATCTATTTCTTCCTGCAAGATCGTGCCATCCGACTTGACTTGGTATCCAAGAGACACGACCACTTCACGGTCGCCACACATTTGTGCGGCCACACCGGTCATGCCGGTTCCACAGAAGCCGTCAAAAACGATATCCCCAGGCTGCGTGTAGTGAAGGATGTAACGCATGATGGCCTTATGCGGCACCTTGGTGTGATATGGGTGCATTCTGTAAACTGGGTCGTACTTACCCTCGCTCACGTCGGCCGCAAAGGGTTCACGGTGGTAGTGATAGCCTTCAGACTGTTCCGGCTTTTGTGCCTCCCACTCGGCGATGAAGTCGGCAATCCATGGGTTCGGGCAGGCGGTGTAGTACGGCGGATCGCTCAGATTCAGGATGTCCTCGTCGCTGCCGATGGGAAAGCCTTCGATCTTGCGGAACTCCGGGTCCTGCAGCTTTTTGCGCAGTTCCTCGGTAAAGTGGGCGCGGCGGGCTTCGTCGTTCTCGAAGGTCATGCCGAGACAAGTCACCGGGCCGGAGGGCTTCTGCGGCTCTTCAAGCAGCGAGTCGAACAAACTGGTTTCTTTCATCTTCATAATCCTTGGCTTTCGTCTTGTGTCTCAACTTGGTCACTTTGCGGGTGACCGCGCTCGGCGAAGTTGGTCACTCGCTTAGTCACTCTTATTCCATGACGATCCGCACCTTGGCCGGGTCCTTGCCCTTGGTGAGCTGATCGATGTACTCCTCAAAGCGTTTCTTCATCTCTGCCGGGGTGGCCGGGCCGTCGGTGACCTGCAGGGCCTGTTGCAGCTCCTGCGCCTTGACGGTGACCTTGACCAGGCCGGAGAGTACTTCCTTTAATGCATGGACAAAGTTGCTGTCCAGCGGCACCGGCAGTTCCTTCGACTTGATGAAGGCCTCCAGGGGCTCGCGGTCGTCGATCTTCAGCAGGTCCATATTGGCCTGGGTGATCGGGTCCTCCAGGTTGCTGAGGATGGTGGAGGTCCAGGCCGTCACCATAGCGTCGAGCTGGGCGTCCATCTGGTCGATCATCTGCGAGCCTGCTGCCGCGCCGGTTTCCACCGAAGGCCGGAACCCGCAATGCGGGCAGATCGGCGAGGCGTCGAGATTTTGCTCGGTCAAGGCGAAGCAGCTCTTCAGCCCGGCCAGGCGGTTCTGGTAATCGGTGAGCTGCTGCCGGGGCATCAGGTCGATACCGGCCAACTTGAGCAGGGTTTGCAGGCGCTGGTCATTGAGCAGGCCCGCCTTGCGCTTGTCGTCGTTCACGCCCAGCCGGGCCTTGGTATGCAGGCCGATGTAGGCGACGGTGTAATCCTTCTTCAGCTTCTGCAGCTTGGCCCCGATGCTCTGGGACTGGCTGGCCAGCTCGGTCAAGTCGGCCTGCTTGAGGGCATCCAGCACATCCTGCCGGGTGGTCCTCATGCGATCCACCCAGTCATGCTCGGCGGGCAGCACCGCCTCGGCGGTGGAGAGCCAGGACGCCGTCGGGCTGTGGTCCATGATGAACTCGCGCAGGGCGTCCAGCTCGTCCTGAGCCTTCACGGCCTTTTCATGGGCCAGAACCTCGGGTGCGCTGTAGCGGAAGTTTTTCAGCTTGCCCGGCGAGGAGTAGGCCTGGAGCGATTCAAAGAAGCCCTTGGCCTCATCCAGCCCGCTGGCCTGGCTGGCCAGGTCGGTGCCCGCGAGCAGGTCCAGGCCCCAGAAGGAGAGCCCTT
>JBFXIU010000382.1:0-3212 GCA_050175615.1 Porticoccaceae bacterium
CGCCTTCCTGGTCCACTGCTATGATGGGTGGCGGCAGGCCTGCATTCTTGCATGCCTCTTTCAATTGTGTGCACAGGAGTTTTAACTGATTATGGTGTAGTACATTTCGCTTGAACAGAATGAAATTGCAGATGCCGCAGTTGGTGATGTTCAGCAGGGTCTCATCGTCCAGGACGAAACCAGGCAGTCCGATCATCAAAAATTGAGAGAGGTTGAGGTTACAGTTTGTCATGGCAAAGTTCCGCATGAAGTTCTATAGTATGCTTTGAGGTCCCTGATATGTTATTGCAACTACCACATAATAACCCTTATGGCAACAGAGCCCAAAATTCGCGATTGAATTTAAAGTACAAAAAGAAATTGGGAGAGGGCGGCAGTGGTGGAGCATTTGTTCCATGCGGCGCATAACTGCCAAGAAGGGCGATACAGACTCATCGTCATTGCAGGGCGGCGATAGCCGCCGAAGTAGGGGCGACCGGCCGGTCGCCCCTACATTCTTTTGTGGGGAGGGGCGATGAGTAGCCGGTGTTTGTGGAATAGGCGCCACGAGGGCGCCGGCCCCACATTCTCCGCCATGGAGGGCGCTTATGTGGGGCATGGAACAAATGCCGGCTGCCCTCGCCCCCAAAAATAAAAAACATGATGCCTCGCCCCAAAAACAAAAAACATGTCAGAATATCCATAAGATAATATCCCTCGGAAACTGGACATGGTAATAAGGTGCATGGTAGGCTGCCATAAATCAAGGAGGAGAAAAAAGATGGCAGAGAGCATGCTGTTAATTTGAAATAGAGGTAAAGACATTGAGTGCATTTTCAGACAGACACATCTTTGCCATAGGCGATATTCACGGCTGCCTTGCCCATCTAAAGCGGCTGCTGAATGGTCTGCCCTATGTAAAAGGCAGGGATGTGCTGGTCTTTTTGGGCGATTATATAGACAGGGGCCCTGATGCGCGCGGGGTTGCGGACCTTCTCTGTGACCTGGAGGATACGGGCCATGAGACCGTGATGCTCATGGGCAATCATGAATATTATCTGCTTCAGGCGGCCCAAGGGAGTGATGAAAATTTTATAACCACCTTGCGGCTTATCGGCATAGAGGCCACATTACAAAGCTATGGGGTTCAAGAACCGTCGCAGATCAAGGACTTGGCCTTTATGCCCGAAAGGCACAGGCGTTTTTTGCAAGGCCTCAAACCCCTTTGGCAGACAGAAGACTTTATCTTCGTGCACGCCGGGCTTGAGCCCTTTAAGGCCTTGAGTGACCAAAGGCCTCCGATCATATACGAAATTCGAGATGCCTTTTTTGACTCCGATTTTGAGTTTGAAAAGACCGTTGTATTTGGACATACTCCATTTGAGACGCCGTTTGTGCGACATGGCCGCATCGGCATAGATACAGGCGCTGTATATGGAAACCTCCTCACCGCCGTTAAGCTGCCAGAGGTGGAGTTTTACTTTGGGTGATTCCAAATTTTGCTATCGCATTTAAAGGACAAAAAGAAATTGGGAGAGGGCGGCAGTGGTGAGTGTTTGCGGAACTCCATGTCCATCACGGATGCCCTATCCATTTCTGATGTAATTCCACTCGGATTGACCTGCTGGAATAATGAGCGGCACTCCTCCTAATGAAAATCGCAGAATTGACCTTTACCCTCTTTAATAAATACAAAAAAACATCATTTTTTGGGGGCGGCAGTGGTGAAGCATTTGTTCCATGCGGATACTGTGCTAACTTGTGTGCAAAAAAGCGTCAGCAGTGGGAAGCGGGCGGGTGGTCATGGTAAAGGTTGATGAACCAAATCGATCTTAAACCCTTGAAAGGAGGCAACCATGACCACGAGGAAGCATAAGACGAAAATGTTGGCATTGGAAGCGGTGGCGGGCGACCGCGACCTAATGAAAGCGCTGATGAAGGAGGCGTTGCAGGAAGTGCTGGAAGGCGAGATGACTGAATTTTTGGGAGCGGCACCCGGGGAGCGGACGGAAGGCCGCACGGGTTACCGTGCCGGTTACTACAGCCGCAACTTGGTCACTCGGATCGGCAAGCTGGAATTGCGTGTGCCGCGCGATCGCAATGGCGAATTCTCGACTGCCTTATTCGAGCGCTATGCGAGGAGCGAGAAAGCGCTGGTGTCGGCCTTGGCCGAGATGTATGTCCAAGGGGTTTCCACCCGCAAGGTCAAGGCCATCACGGAGGAGTTGTGCGGTCACAGCTTCTCGGCAAGTAGCATCAGCAGCATCAACAAGAGGCTGGACGCTGCCTTGGAGCGGTTTGCCAATCGGCATCTGGAAGAGGAGTATCCCTACCTCATTCTCGATGCCCGTTATGAGAAAGTGCGGGAGGATGGGGTGATTGTTCATCGGGCCGTGCAGATCGCCATCGGCATCAACTGGGAAGGGCAACGGCAGGTGCTCGCTGTCGAATTGGCCAACCGGGAAAGCCAGAGCAGTTGGAAGGACTTTCTGGTTCGGCTCAAGGAGCGCGGGCTCTCTGGCGTCGAATTCGTCGTTTCTGACGACCATGCTGGCCTCAAGAAAGCGATCCGGGAAGTACTGACCGAGGCGGCGTGGCAACGGTGCTATGTGCATTTCCTGCGCAATACCCTTGACTATTTGCCGCGCAAGGCAGACGACGATTGCCTGCAGGAGTTGCGCTGGATCTACGACCGGCGCGACATTCAGGAGGCCAACCGTGACTTGGCGGCATGGATCGGCAAATGGCAGGGCAAGTATCCGAAGCTGGTCGATTGGGTCGAGACGAACATCGGCGAGACGTTGACCTTCTACCGGCTACCGCGGGCCCATCACAAGCATATGAAGAGCACCAACATGCTCGAGCGGCTCAACGAGGAGATCAAGCGCCGTACCCATGTCGTCAGAATCTTTCCCAATGCCGACTCCTGTCTGAGGTTGGTTCGCGCGCTGTGCGTTGAAACCCACGAGGCCTGGCTGGAGGATAGCCGCTATTTGAACATGATGCTCCTGGCGGAGCAGAAGAAGGAGGCGTTGCGACTGGCTGCATGAGGCGGCCGTGCGCTGTTGGCGCCGCTGCGGGCTACGCCCTACGCGTCACCCACAGCGCACCCAGTATCAACCTTTACCAGTACCGCGTTTTTGCACAACTTGACAGACACCACTTCCATGCGGCGCATAACTGCCATCCCTGGCAGGATGCGCCGCCGGCGCCCTCCGTGGCGCCTATTCCAC
>JBFXIU010000383.1:0-3207 GCA_050175615.1 Porticoccaceae bacterium
TTCGCCAGCGGTATTAAGTGTGCCGCACCGTTGCAGAACTTCGGAAAACCAACGATTGAACGCCACCGTAGCTTGAAGTTCGTGTAAGAAACCTAAAATAACCTGATAGGCCAAATGTGCTGGCTTAATGTCCTCTATGTGCTCAAGTATTTTTTCAAATGTAGTCTTTAGCTTCGTTTTAACTAAAAGCACCACGTCAAAGGTATATTCCCCATAATGCTCTATTACGTCCGCACTGTCGGCGACTCCTTCCAATAGTCTCTTCAATCTTTCTCTTGTGACTGGTGGTTGCATTGTAAGCTTAGACTTGAGTAGTCTCCGTCGTTCTTCCAACGGGTATGCCGCCGTTTTGAGCCCTAAAAATTCGTCCCAGATGTCAAGGCCCCAGGTGGCAGTATCAATAAAAAACTGCGCAAGTATTTCATCAAGTGCCGCATACAACTTCTCAAGCTCGAAACCTTGCGCTTCCGCTATTGCTCCCATTACTTTGCTTTCCCGATAGTACTCAGGTAGATATCTTATTATCCTTTCTTTAGCCGTCATATATCGTCACCGTTCCCAAAACAGCCTTGGAGTTTTCAGGGACTGCTACGTTTCCAGTACCCCCGTTGAGCAAGAGATTAGAATAGTCGCTTATTCCTGGCGCGCTAAAAATCACATTGCCAACCGCCGCATAACGAACATCTTCACCTATTTTAAGACCCTTAATATGAGCAGCCACAGCAGCCTCCAAATTAGCCTTAACCACAGCTGGATCATATCCGGGTTGGTAAAACAGCGTCACGCTCACATCCACTGTAACTATTTCTGGTGCCTCGACCGTTACGCTGGCCCCTATGGGCGCCTTTCCTTCACCTTGTCCTGGAGTTTGTGCAATGTAATTCTGCACTTGCTGGATAAGCTCCGGTCCTGCTGGTGTCCCAGTAGTATCCGTAATGATTACTTTAACAGTTCCTGGTCCATTCCATAACGGTATACACTTTGCTTCTCCTACACCGGGCACTTCCTTGGCCCAGCGTTCATAATCATATTTGGTCCCCGTGCCAGGTGGATATTGCACCTGCAACAGTAGCCGTTGTAACAGACTTTCATCGCTTTCTTCGTCTAATCCGCCTGAAGTAGGCATGGGGTTGTTGACAGCACTAACACCCTGTAGGGGTTGCGCCAATAAAGTTATAGCGCCAGCGGCTACGTTTCCTGATGCGCCTGCTTCTACCGCTTCAATATCTGCCGTTACCGTTCCGTTCACCCCTATTGTTACATCCTTTGTGGTCACAAAAAACACCGCCGGAGCCGCTTCGCTTCCTTCAGTGCTTACTTGGGTGCCGGTAGGTATGACCACCCCGGGCGTGCCGGTGAATACCACCTGTCCGGTAGCCTTAACAGCTGGTTTGCGGGTAAGGCCGTGTTCTGCAGCCCGTAAATCTAGATACTGGCCGAAGGTAGTCTGTGCGAAACCGCGGCGCAAGACTTCTTGTGCCCATATTGCTGCCTGGGCAAGTTCCGCCGCAACCGGAGCAAGAGCATCCCAAATAAAACTGCCTTCCGTCTTGTCAAGATTGGAAGGCAGACTGTCGAGCATCCGCTGCCGAATGGTTTCAAAAGTCTCATTTTCAAGGTAGGTCGGCAGCTCAGCCACCTATTCTCACCTCCACCCGCTCCGGAGTTCCTATCACCGGCACGGCGGTGAAACCCACCTTTACCGCATCCCCTTCCCACTCAAAGGTGAAATCGGTAATCCGCTCCGTCCTCGGGTCCACCAGCAGGGCTTCGGTGATCGCCCGCTCCAGCTCTGCTTCTGCGGCTGCCCTCGACGGCTGCCGCATGGCCTGCTCAAGCTCCGTGCCATAGTCGCTGCTGTAAATCACATGGGCAAACCGCTCGGTGAGCACCGCCTTGACGCACCACTGCGCCCAGGCTGTGTAGCCGTCCGCCTCGATCACCCGTCCGGCGCCGTCCGTCACAAAATCGCCCTTCTCGAAGTCGAAGAGCCAGCTCTTCCCGTACTGCGGGGCTGGCTCCGTTTGTTGCTGCTCTATGATTTCGGGCATGTCGAATGTGGGGTATAATGATGGCAATTTAAACACCTGCCTTTAGCAGATGCGCTCTACTGAAAAGGGCATATGTTTCTTGCGCCATTCTGCAGCAACTCTCGCTGCTTCAATTTCGCTATCAAACAAACCAAGATAATGATTTTTCCCGCCTAATTGTGCTTGAGCCGCCCATTTATTCTTTTCTTTTCTCCATGTTACACCACGGTACTTGCTACTAGAATTTCTACGCGGTGAGGTATTCTGAGCGCTTTGTTGTGGAGTCACAATACGTAAGTTTGCTTTTCGATTATCCAATTTATCGCCGTTGATATGGTCAACATACCTGCGGTCGCCTACAGATAATCCAAGAATTTGTCGGTGCATGGAAATTGTTCGATGTTTACCGTTATTCTTTCCACCGCCAAGGTATACCGGACGGGTTGCGTAACCTGTGGCATTATCTAAATTCCAAGACCATTGATATAACCATTCTAGATCTTCACGGTCAATGAGTGCCCAACCCTTTATAATTCCGCCTTTGCCCCACAAAGGGATTCGTGCCTCCAAATCGTTTAAAATACAATCTTCAATCCTCACAATAGACTTATAATCCCTATCAGAAGATGTATTACCCGTGCGCTTCCAACGAAGGTAGTGTTTATTACACATCCCACGTGCTCTGACAAGTTGCCCACAGCCCGGAACAGAACATTTCTTTCCCATGTTTAAGAACTTACCACCTTTGACAGTATAATTGGTTCAGTTCCATCCAACGCCCAGGCCACAAGCACCCGGTCGCCGGGCTTGAGGTCGGGCTTGAATTCCAGCTTCACCTGGTCTACGGTGGCTGGCTGGAAGGAAAACGTAGCCTGGCCGGTAACATCACCGTTAAGGCTATCTTTTAGCCCGGTCTGGGTGCCAGTAATGCTAAAAGCTGGCAAACTCAGCCGTACTAACCACTCTGCGACTAGATAATCCCCTTTGGGTATCGGCACTGCGAACCGATCCAGCTTCAAACTCATGTCGGCCTGGATGGTGCCCAGCTCCAGGGCGTCCGGCCTCGCAGTCTGGCTTGCGATCCTCTCCGCTATAACCTGGGCCAACTTACTTGCCCCGCTATGCAACGTCCTCGACCTCCAGGGTCATGGTGCGGTTGGTGGCGTCGTGCACCACG
>JBFXIU010000384.1:0-3198 GCA_050175615.1 Porticoccaceae bacterium
CTGGGCAGCTTCCAAGGTTTTCTTGATTCGCGGATAGGAACAATAATGGGGTTCGCCGAACTTGGGCATACGTACAACAAGACCACTCGCTCCCGCATTTTTCACCGCATCCAGGAGCCAGCCATCCCAATCGACTGTGGGGTCGAGACGGGTGGGACAGGGAACAACTGTGTTCCGATCCAGATACCAGGAAGTGAGGGATTTAATCGGATCGCCGGTTTCGGCCGCATCAATCGAGACATAGCGGGAACCATGATAGAGATCGTCATCCACCACTGTGGCGCCACAGCTTTCGATGAGCTCAAGAATTCTAGGCTTGGTCGCATGGCAAAGGTGCCCTGAAAGATAGAGAGGCACACTGCCATCTGCAGTGGCATCAACGGGATTTCTTTCGACAATGGCAACCAATTCGGCAAGCAAACGATTGTGTTCAGCCTTATCCATGACCATGCTGGATTTGAGAACAGACTGCATTTGCGCAGATGACAGTTTGATTTTGCGGTCGCGACGCAATTCATAAAGATGGCGTATCAACTGACGATTTTGGTTAAAGATGCAAATACTATTGCGAAGACTGTCATCACTGATGGCAAGCCCCAGCTTGATCTCAATGGCTTCCTTGAGTCGTATCAGGGTGCGCTCGGCATTTTCAAACGACCAGTTGTCTTTGAGCGCCGGAATCAATTGATAAAAACCGACGTGGAGATCAGGGTTTTGTACACGAATGACATCGGCTGCCGACAGCAGTTGCACACAGTGGTCGCCAAACATAATGCAATCAAGGTAATCGAATTTGCCCTTGATATTTTGATCCACCAGACTGCGGGTGTAGCCGCAGAAAAAGGGGTACATCCCGCCATGCCCTTCCGTAATCGCTTCCTCATCGGATTGAAGGAGCACCGGCAAGGCGCCAGAGGCATGAACCACCTCTGCGGGAAAATGCATGGCGAATGTGCCCACCACTTTGCCACCCGTCGCCTCTTTCCAGGCTTTTGCGGCGCCATGGGGATCATTGGCAACCCGGGTGAATTTATCCAATATTTTTAATACGTTAGCATCCACAAATCTCACTCCTGCGCTATGCGACAAGCCTGCACTTACAGGCAGCCTCTCTGAATCAACCCCAACAACTTTAATGAGTTTATCCCATTAAATCAATAATGACTATATCTTATAATAAACATAATCTTATAAAACAATACATAATCATATAAAAATTATAATGAATTTAACTCATTTTAAGTGAAAAGTTTCGCACAGCAGCTGAAGCAGCCAAACTGACTGGCAAATAGAACAACATCGAGCAACAGCGCATCGGTTCTGGTCAGCAAGCGCGCGACAAAAGACGGAGCCTATAGCCCCAATAGAATTTCTCGACTATGAACTCTTGATGCCGAGCCGCTTCAGGAGGCGGTAAAAATTACTTCTGTTAAGGCCGAGCGATCTGGCGGTGGCGGCATAGTTGTTATTGTTTTGTTTTAATTTTTCAGCGACCAGACGACATTGAAATTCATCAACAGCTTCACGAAGACCAATATTTCCCGAAGCCAGAGCATCAGCAAAGGCAAGGGTATCAACCTTCGCACCAGCGGCTTGCCGCGCATTGTCGGACTGAGCATTGATATCAAGATGTCCAGCATGGATTGTCACAGGGCGAGTCTCGAGCCCCTGCTCGGCCACCGCCTTCAAGGCAGAGCGGCTGAGCAAATGCTCCAGCTCCCTGACATTGCCGGGCCAGCGGTAGCTTTGCAGCAATTGCCTGGCGTCTGCGGCAAGACGCACGCTCTGAATACCCAGCCTGCGCTGATCTCTCTCCAGCAAATAACCTGCGAGCAACAGAATATCCTTGCCCCGCTCCCTCAGGGGAGGAACATGAATCGGAAAAACGGATAATCGATGATAGAGATCCGAACGAAATCGCTCTCTGGCCACCTCCTGATGGAGATCCCTATTGGTCGCCGCCACAATACGCACATCCACCTGCCGGTAGCGATCGCTGCCAACCCGCTGTATTTCTCCACTCTGAAGCACCCTCAGCATCTTGGCTTGCACACCCAAAGGCAATTCACCAATTTCGTCGAGAAACAGGGTGCCGCCATCAGCAACCTCAAACTTGCCAGCCCGGTCAGAAACGGCGCCGGTAAACGCCCCCTTAACATGACCAAAGAGTTCACTTTCGGCAATGGCTTCAGGAAGTGCTGCACAATTGACATAGATGAGCGGCTTGCCTGCCCGCTGCGATAACTGATGAATGCGGCGGGCAACCAGCTCCTTGCCAACCCCGGTCTCCCCGAGAACCAGCACCGTTAAATGGGACTTTGCCACGGTAACAATCTCTTCAGCCAACTGTTTCATCGCCAGGCTTTCGCCAATCATATCTACCCGGCTATCGCCTTCCAGCAATGCAGCGGTAACCAGATGCTCCTGCTCTATCCTCGCCTCCAGCGCCTCGATACGCAGAGCCGCTTTTACGGTGGCCTCGGTTAAACGAATAAAGGCTCTCAACTCAATAGGGTCAATGGCGTCAAAGGTGCCGGGCTGCATGGCATCCAGAGATAGCACCCCCCAGGGCTTTTCATCGATATAAAGGGAAACCCCCATGCAATCGTGAACATGAAGGTGATGATCCGCCGTTTCCACCAAACCGTCGTAAGGGTCTGGCAGCTCAGAGTCCGCGGGGAATCGCACAGGCTCACGGGAGTGAAGTAAATGCGCCAGGCGGGGATGCTCGTCCACCACAAAGCGGCGCCCGAGGGTGTCATCACTGAGCCCGGACACCGCCAGGGGTTTCAGCACATTACCCTGAAGCTCAAGAATCGCCGCCGCATCGCAGGGGAATATTCGCGCCATCGCCCCCAGCAGCCGCTGATACCTCTGGGTTCCGGGCAGATCGCGGGACAGGTCGGCAACCACGGAGATGATTTCCTGAAAAAAAGCAGATGTTGTCATTTTGATACCACCGAGATCATTTTGACAACTAACATGGCGTTGTCAAAAAAATAACATTTAAAAATTTTTCTTTTAATTTCATAGAGATAAATAATGGCACAGAAATTGATATTGATACCTATAGATTACCTAACAAAGCATGCTGAGGATAGCGCCATGAAACCAATTACACCATTTTTATTAATCACAGCCCTAACCTGTAGCGGGCTCGCCAGTGCAGCGGAAAAAGTGGCGGAGGAGACCGATACC
>JBFXIU010000385.1:0-3196 GCA_050175615.1 Porticoccaceae bacterium
CCTGATTGCCGCAGCTATTTTCGGCCTTGCAGCTCTCACCGACTGGTTCGATGGCTACCTGGCGCGCAAACTCAATCAGATGACCCCCTTTGGCGCCTTTCTCGATCCGGTGGCCGATAAGTTGATTGTCGCCGTCGCCCTGGTGATTCTGGTGGAAAGCCGGCCAACGCTGCTGGTGGCATTGCCGGCAATGATTATTATCTGCCGTGAAATTCTCATTTCAGCCTTGCGGGAGTGGATGGCGGAAATGGGTAAACGTACCCGCGTTGCGGTATCCGCTGTGGGCAAGGTCAAAACCACCTTGCAGATGATCGCCATTGCCCTGTTGCTGATGGCAACTCCAGGTGTGCCGGGTTTTCTCAATTACCTCGGCATTTTCATGCTTTATATCGCCGCTGTGCTGACGCTCTGGTCGATGACTGTCTACCTGATTGCTGCCTGGCCACAACTCGCGGCGAAGGACTAAACTGCCATCAAAATGGCGATATGACTTGATTCTGGCGCCGTATTCCATAGAATAGCCCCCCTCGAAGTCGATTGGTTCAGGTGTTGGCTTCCTGGGTGGCTTGAACAAGCTGCCGGCACTACCCACAAGCTCTACCCAAAGGCGCGATAGCAAAGCGGTTATGCACTGGATTGCAAATCCACGTAGGCCGGTTCGACTCCGGCTCGCGCCTCCATTTCTTCGCTATTTTCTCTCACAGCGATGACCTTGTCTGCTGGAATTGATAAGGTAGCTGCCCTGGAATAATGCCAGGATCCAATTCATCCAGATGTTTGCCCCATGCTGAACGACGCCCGCCACATACTGCAGTCTGTTTTCGGTTATGAATCTTTTCGCAACCACCAGGAAACCGTTATCAGCCAGGTGCTCAATGGTGGCGATGCCCTGGTATTGATGCCCACCGGGGGCGGTAAATCCCTCTGTTTTCAAATACCGGCTCTGGTTATGCCTGGAACGGCTGTGGTGGTTTCGCCGCTGATTGCCCTGATGCAGGATCAGGTGATGGCGCTGCGCCAGAATGGTGTCAGGGCTGCCTATCTCAACTCCAGCCTCACGGCAATGGACGCAGCCACTGTTGAAGAGCAGTTTCTTCGCAATGAACTCGATTTGCTCTATGTGGCGCCGGAACGCCTGTTGATGCCGAGGATGCTGGAACTTATGGGGCGAGCGAGATTATCGTTGTTCGCCATCGACGAAGCCCATTGCGTATCCCAGTGGGGCCACGATTTTCGCCCTGAATACATCCAGCTGTCATTGCTCCATGAACGATTTCCCGACATCCCCCGTATTGCCCTGACCGCAACGGCGGATGGTCGAACCCAGCGGGAAATCATTCAGCGTCTCGGCCTTGAAAATGCCCAGGTCTTCAACAGCGGTTTTGATCGCCCCAATATCCGCTACCGCATTAGTGAGAGTCAGGGCAATGCCAGGGAGCAGCTGCTGCGTTTTATTGTCAATGAACACCCAGGGGAAGCGGGCATCGTCTACTGTCTGTCGCGCAAGCGGGTGGATGAGGTCGCCCAGTGGTTGATGGCGAAAGGACTTCGAGCATTGCCCTATCACGCGGGCATGGCTGCGGAAGAACGTCAGCGCCATCAGGAGATTTTTTTGCGGCAGGAGGCTGTCATTATTGTCGCCACCATCGCTTTTGGCATGGGAATCGATAAGCCCGACGTGCGCTTTGTTGCCCACCTCAATCTACCTAAAAGCATAGAAGCCTACTATCAGGAAACAGGTCGGGCGGGGCGCGATGGTTTGCCCGCCGACGCCTGGATGGCCTATGGCCTTCAGGATGTGATTACGCTGCGCCAAATGCAAGAGAGTTCAGGCGCCGACGACAGTTTCAAGCGCGTGGAGCGCCACAAACTGGATGCCATGTTGGGATTTTGCGAGCTGGCCAGTTGTCGCCGCCAGTCCCTGCTGCGCTATTTTGACGATAACCTGCCCCAGCCCTGTGGCAATTGCGACAACTGCCTCAATCCCCCCCAGGTATGGGATGCAACCCAGGCGGCGCAAAAGGCGCTGTCCTGCGTTCACCGTACCGGCCAGCGTTTTGGCGTCAATTATCTGGTGGATGTGCTTCTGGGTGCTAAAAGTGAACGCATTCGCCAGTTTGGCCACGACCGGGTTTCCACCTATGGCATTGGTACTGAACTCAATGCCACGGAGTGGCGCACCCTTTACCGGCAATTGATTTCCTGCGGCTTTTTACGGGTGGACGTTGAAGGTCACGGCAGCGTTCAACTCACTGAGGACGCCCGCCCTGTGCTCAGGGGCGAACAGGTTCTGACGCTGCGCAAGGTGATCAAAAAAGCAAAAACAGAGCGCCGTAAAACGGTCTTTACGGAAAGCTCGGCGAACAAGCGGCTGTGGAATGCCCTGCGGGAGCACCGCCGTCAGCTGGCGGAGCAGCAGGGGGTTCCCGCCTATGTGATTTTTCACGATGCCACCCTGGCGGAAATGGTGGAGCGCGAGCCTCAAAACCTAAACCAGTTGGCACTGATTTCCGGCGTAGGTCAGCGCAAATTGGAAGCTTACGGCGAAAGTTTTGTCGAGGTGATCCGTATCAATAGCCAAGTTGTTGGCAACAGTAGTACAGTGGTGCAAACCATTGAGCTGTTTTGTCAGGGCTTGTCGCCTTTGGCCATTGCCCATAAAAGGGATTTGACACTGACAACGGTTTACAAACATCTGGCTCAGGCCATTAGTGAGGGTGAGCTGGTGTTGGCGGATATTTTTGAATTTGAGCCCAAAGAACTCAATGCTATCGAATTTGCTTTTGAACACTCGGAGGAGGGCAGATTAAAGCCAGTCTATGATGCTTTTGGCGGTAAATACGACTACGGCTTGCTGGAGTGTGTCAAAGCGGCTATGAAGTCCTCATAACTGGGTTTATTATAACTGCCTTTCAATAGTGGGTTGCAGCTAGCAGTGTCATCGCTTGTCAGTAGGCATTATTGCCGCAGCCTAGGCCACCAGTAATTGTCCACGCCACCGGGATTGACGTGTCGCCATGTTCAAGCGTCTGAGTATCGCTGCTAATATTAATCTCCTTATGATTGGCCTGGCGCTATTGGTGAGCTTGGTTGTGGGGCTTGTGCTGATCAATGAAAAATATCGAGAGCTCAAAAATCAAATCAATGAAAAAAGCCGCTGGTCTGCAGAAACGGATGTGTCTCTGCAACTGGCGCT
>JBFXIU010000386.1:0-3177 GCA_050175615.1 Porticoccaceae bacterium
CCTGTGTCCGACAACACGCCGCCCGTTCTCACCGCGGGCAGCGCCAGCCGCACCGGCGCCGCGGATGCTACCGTGAAGTTTAGCAGCGGCGAGGCCGGCAGCTATTACTACCAGCTGGACGGCACCGTCCCCACGGCGGCCAGCCTGGTGGCAGCGGGCACCAACCAAACCACCATGGCTGCGGCGGAAAACACCATCACCATTAATTCCCTTGCCGCCGGCTCGCACACCCTGTATGTGGCCGCTGCCGACGCCGCGGGCAATGTAAGCGGCCTGCTCACCTTCACCATCCCGGCCTGGACGCCTGGTGGAGACAACACCGCCCCGGCGCTTACGACGGGCAGCGCCGTGCGCATCAGCGATATTCAGGCCACCGTAAGCTTTACTGCCAACGAGGCCGGCAGCTACCACTATTTGGTGCAGGAGGTAGCAGCCACCGCCCCCACTACTGCCCAGGTGCAGGGCAGCGCCAATGCCGGTACCATGCAGGCCGGAGCCAACAGCTTTGCCCCGCCGCCCCTGGCAGACGACGCGGCCAAGGCGGTGTACATTGTGGCGGAGGACGCCGCGGGCAACCTGAGCAATATGCTTACCGTGATTATCCCGCCAGACCACACGGCCACCCAAACCCCCGGCAGCCTTGGCAAGGGGGAAAACGCGCTGTTCACCTTCAAGGGCGAATATGTGTACCTGGCCGGGGTAAGCCTTACCCACCAGAATGGTACGGTGTACAGCTTTGGCATGGCACAAACCGGCGGCAAAACTGTGCTGACCCACGGCACCGCTACCGCGGGTGATGTAGTGCCCGGCAGCGTGAAGGTGACGCTGTACGCCGCCTGGCTGGACACATTGCCCGCCGGCAGCTACACCCTGTCCGTCGCCTTTAACGACGGCGTGGTACAAAGCAGGGGCGACGCAGGCTTTACCCTCACCCGCGAGCAGCAGGGCGCCACCATCCAGGAGCCCACCACCCCCACCAGCGGCAGCCCGCAAACGGGCGACAGCAGCAATCTGGGCCTGTGGGTGGCATTGTTGGCGGCCTCGATAGCGGTGCTGGGCGGCGGTGTTTGGCTGTTGGCCCGCCGGAGGCGGCGTACGCAGCGGTAGGCGCGCCAAACGGCGCAAACCCGCGAAGGGCATGCAAAATACAAGCGCAAAACGGCAGGGCTTCTTGAAGCCCTGCCGTTTTGCTGTTCCGTTCAGCCCGGTGGAACAGCCGGCCAAATGATATTGCACGGGATAAGATAGCGTTATCCAACGCCCGTCCGAGCAACCCCATTTCATGTAAGCTATGCGGGGGTTTTTAAAGTGCTCGGGACTAGATTCAATTGGTGTATATGGTTTTGCTAAGGTCTATGCTCTTGGCAGGCAACAAAGGTGTGGCAAAACCAAGTTTTTATAGTATAACCGAAAAACTTTGTTGATTTTTAGAATTATTCTGATATACTTGAATTAATTCTTTTTGAACAGGAGGTGTACAATGAAAAAGCGTGACCTCTATCTCAGCCAACTGCTAAACTTCAAAGATAAACCGGTCATCAAAGTGATTACCGGTATACGGCGTTGTGGTAAATCATCGTTGCTTAGCCTGTACCGAGAACAGCTTTTGGCGGAGGGTATCGTTGAACACGCCATCATCCAAATCAATTTTGAATCCCTTGCATTCGATTCCATTAAGGACTACCGAGACTTGTATGAATATGTAAAAGGCAAAATCAGCACGAGTGGCAAGACCTACATCCTACTGGATGAGGTACAGCAGGTGAGCGAGTGGGAGAAGTCTGTTAACTCATTCCTTGTGGATTTTAATGTGGATTTAACCATCACTGGCTCCAACGCGTACCTGCTTTCATCGGAGCTTTCTACTCTCCTGTCAGGCCGTTATGTCGAAATCAAGATGTTGCCGCTCTCTTTCAAAGAGTATCTGGATTTTATGGAGGTTCCACCTAAAGCAGATAAACGTCCCCATTTCAACAGATATCTCGAATTCGGTGGCTTTCCTTCCATCTGCGAGCTTGACAATAGGGAGTCTATCATCCGTCCATTTCTGTCGGGGATATACAACACCGTCATTATGAAGGATGTAATTCAGCGCAACCAAGTTCGTGACGCTGCCCTTTTGGAAAATGTCGTGAAATATGTGGTGGAGAATATCGGCAGTCCGGTATCAACAAAAAAGATCAGTGATTACCTTACCAGCCATGGCAGAAAAACCACATCCGACACGATAGACAATTATCTACGTATGTTGGAAAATGCTTTTATTCTCTATAAGGCTTCACGTTTTGACCTGAAGGGGAAAATGCAGTTAAAAACCCTGGAGAAGTATTATGTGGTGGATACTGGAATCCGTAATGACCTTCTTGGGTTTCGTGGTGCTGATTATGGGCACATCCTTGAAAATGTTGTTTATTTCGAACTGCTTCGACAGGGCTATCAAGTATCAGTAGGCAAAATAGGTACACTGGAAGTTGATTTCATTGCCACCAAACCGGAAACAAAGCTTTACGTGCAGGTGTGTGCCTCTATACTAGATGAAGCGACATTGGAACGGGAGCTTCGTCCGTTGCAGGCCATACCGGATCATTATGAGAAAATCATTCTTACAATGGACCAGCCGCTGATACGTGACTATGGTGGAATCCACTGTAAGAACCTGATGGATTTTCTATTGATGGGCGACGGCGACTGAGCTTTTTAAGGTGCATCTCTCATTTGGAGCAAAGAAATTTTATCGCTGGACTGTAGCAAACCAGGTGCATATTTAGGTGCATCACGGGATGATATTTCGTGAAATATGGTGAAAGGTTATGATAGGTGAAAATTCAAAAAATGACATAAAATCGAATATAGTGGCATTTCGTGAAAGAATATAAACCTTAGACCATACGGCTCATAACCGGACGGTCCCGGGTTCGAGTCCCCGAGGGCCCACCATATTATAAAAGAAAACGCCGTAATCATGTTGATTATTGGCGTTTTCTCTATTTATAGGTGATTTATTGGTGCATTTATTAACTGGTGTCAAATGGGGGTCAAGCGACTTTGCAGGATGATTTGAGATGGATTGGACGGATATCGCCCGGCTAACAGGAAAGGGGCCAAACGGGTTTTGACCCCCATTTGACCCCCATTGCATTTTGTGTTCATAGTCCCATGCCGTGAAAATGGGTGTCA
>JBFXIU010000387.1:0-3170 GCA_050175615.1 Porticoccaceae bacterium
AAGTATTCGTAACCCATCAGCAAACGGGCATTTTGATTGACCGTTTTCGGATTCACGACAAAGCCCACGTTACCATATTGAAGGGTGTAAATCGGCTTATCGCGGTTGTCGCAATAATAAACGCCCTTCGGAAAATCGGTAGCGATACGGCGGCGAGTTTGCGCGGCCCACGTTTTCGGGTCAAGTTTCCGGGTATCCGAAAAGTTAGCCGTGCGCTGGCTAAGGTAGTTAATATCGGTGCCAGCATTGAAGCTGCCGCCGTTATCAAATACCGCGATTGTGGAAAGGTAGCGATACAGGTTCGCATACTGCACCACAAAATCCACGTTAGGGGTAAGCCCCGCCTGGGCG
Source organism: Porticoccaceae bacterium (assembly GCA_050175615.1). GTDB lineage: Bacteria > Pseudomonadota > Gammaproteobacteria > Pseudomonadales > Porticoccaceae > CAYXXZ01. Next base: position 352 of record JBFXIU010000387.1, read on the forward strand.
CTGTTTTCCAGATTGTACAAAGTGGAAAGGTCAATCAGCGGTAGGATATAACCGTTCTGGCCTACCGGCAGTTGGTCAAGGTAAGACTGATAAACGGTGTAAGAAATTTCTTCAAACTCGCAATCAGCCGCGCCCGCGCCCTGATAAATCGCTTCCAGCGGATTAGCGCCCACCGCTGCAAAGGCGGTATTGTTGTTCGCAAATTCCAGTTTCAGGCGCTGCTTACTTTGCGGTACGTTCGCCAAAACCGCCCCGGTCAAATCGGTTTCGGAATAGGCAAGCGGAACCCAATAGTACATGGTCAGTTCGCCAGTAGCGCCCGCCGCAATAGTTGCCGGGGCATCAATGACGTTCATAACATCGCCGTACTTAATGGGCGAATCCGTTACCATGCTGGAAAGGAACGGCGCACCTTGTTTGGCGGTATTCACAAAATGCAAATGCCAGCCGCTGGTTTCAGTGTGGCGCTGGTTGTCCGGGTCATAATAAATGACACGTTGAACAAGGTTAGCCGGGCCGAAGTCAGTAAGGGCCACCGCTTCGGTAGCGTGGTTATTTTTGATAGCCGCCGTTACCTTCACCAAAAAGCCTTTGACAATGCCCACGTTCGCCGGGGTCACGTCAAACACGGAACGGTTAGCCGGGTCGAAAGTTTGCGTTTCAACCTGCTGGATAACAGGGTAAGACTGTTGCAGGACAATTTGACGGGCCTGCAAGTTTGCCGCCATAGCCTGCTGATTGCGCAATGCCGCCTGTTGAGCGGGGGTCAGTTGTTGAACCTGTGCCATATTTAATTACTCCGAAGTGACGGCATTTTTGCCGAAGTGGTTACAAACAAGGGTAGCCGCCATTCCTGCAATGGTCAGCATGAGAATGACGATAAGCCAATTAATGGGGTTTTTCAACAATTCCCAATTAACCATTATGCCGGTTCCTGTGCGCGGTTGTTAATTACCTTGGCAGCTAAAGCCAGCACCGCATAACCGGCAAGCGCCATTAAAATTACTGTCACCCAATTGGCGACATTCCAACTAATGATATTTTCAGTCATAGCGTTTTCCTTTACAGGGTTTGCTTTCTTTTCTTGCCAAGGTCGAACCGGGCCAAAACGGCGTCAGCGGTAGGAACCGGTGTCATTATAACGCAATTATTAGCGCCCACGTCATAATAAATTGAATGGAATTTTTTTAATGCTGGCACTGTATTTACAGGCGCTTGCATTAATTTTTCCAAATCCACCGGAACAAAACCTTGCACGGTTTGCCTATCGCGCTGGTCGCCTAATTGGAATATCTGAAAAAAATCCGATTCCGAAATGGCAAAGCGGGTAAGCCATACGGGCCGCTGGCTTAAAATAATCATCGGGATTTTCTTACTCCGGCCTTGAGTAAGTAGCGCCTGAAATGCAGGGTCACGATTTGGAATCATGTAACCTTCATCAACATAAACGCCAATATCACCCATCGCGTGAATATCCCAAAGCAATTGCGTTACTTCCGCATCATCAACATCAGGGATAGGATGGTAAATATAAAGCCCCGGTTTTTTAGGTCGAAAATTTAAATCTACATGGTTAGCCCCTTCAATGGAATCAATTAAATCATCGCCCTTATGGTTTAGGACAATCCACGCCTTGCGCTTAAAATCCTTTTGGGATAAATGCCAAACGGCGGCGCAAGTTTTCCCGGTGCCGGTTTTGCCTAGCACTAGAATACGTTGTCTATCGTTTGGCATTCGTATTGTCATAGCAGGTTACTTACTGGCAATTGTTCAATGTACGGCGCTGCCGGGTCATGTTCCGTTGGCTTGGCTTCCTGTACCTTTTGGGCCATAGGTTTAGCCGCTTCCTTTTTATCGCGCTTTTCAGACGCTGCCCGCATTTTGTACGCTGCAACGCGGGGGCCATAAATGGAAGCGCAAACGCCAAACAAGCCCGCCCACGCCATGATTTTAGGGTCAGGCGTAATATCGTAATGGCTTGCCACTTCCTGCACTGCCCCGGCTAGGGCTTCGGCTTCCTTTTCATCAAGCGCCAGTTCTTCAACCTTTAAGGCGCTGGATGCCATCAAGTGCAAACTGAAAAGGATTTTTTCAACGCCTAGATTGCCCGGAACCTTTTTCGCGGCCCCGCTTCCGGCTGGTCGCCCACGCTTGGCACCGGTTCCGCTTCCGGCTGGTCGCCCGCGCTTTCGGGGAGTATTTCCACTGTCACCGCTTCCGGCATCGCTTCCACTTCCACCGCTGGTACTGGCGACGGTTCCGGGGTCAATGATTGCGATACCGTCAATACTGTTAGTGCTTCCTGCATCGCCTGCAAATTTGACGCCATCATCATTACTTGGTTTTCCAGGCATGATATTTTTTCCTCTTGAGTTTGTACCTGTTCCGAATGTTCCGCGATTTGTTGCGCGGCGTTTGCTTCAACACTTGCGGCAAGAGTCGCTGCCATTACCGCCGCTTGTTCTGCCGATTGTTCCGCCGCTGCCGCTGCCCCTTCCGCTTTAATGGCGGCTGTTTCCAGTTCGGCAGTTTCAACCGCGCTTTCAATGGCGGCTTCGGCGGCTTCCTGCATTTCCTCTTTAATTTCTTCGGTGCTCATTAGGCTACCCCCAAATGCGCAAGGCGGGCAATAAGGGTATCAACGCGGTCCAGCATTTCAGATTCCCGCGCTTCCAGTTCGGCAATGCGCCCTTGCAAATTAACAAGGATAAGCGGGAACATTTCAGGGCTTGGCATGGATTCCAGCATTTCAGCCGAAAGGCCCGCGCTATCAATTTCAGCAATCAATTTTTCTTCATTGGTCATTGGCGTCACCTTCA
>JBFXIU010000388.1:0-3121 GCA_050175615.1 Porticoccaceae bacterium
GATGACTCCGCCTCCGCGGCGCCAACGGTAACATTTTTCTTCGTTAAGACGATGCCCTGATCCTTCATTTTGCCATTGGCACTGCCTACAACTACCCCCTGTGCCAACTTAACAGTTCCGCTGTTTGAGCCGGTGAAGGAAACCTCGTCCGGAAAATTTAAATCCAGTCCGGTTCCCGATTGAAGCTCCAGGATGGAGCTGTCCACCGTCAAAAAACCAGAGTTTGCACCGAAATAAATACCGTCTCCCTGCCCGGCAGCAATCACATGGGCATTGTTTTTAAGCGTAATATTAGCACCAGAGCTATGGATACCCGCACTATTTATGCTGTTGCTCATTGTCACGGTGCTGTTGTCAATGGTAAGTGGAGATGCGGAGATGCCTTTGCATTCCGTCATGTTACTGTTTGTGTTGGAAATGGTCGCAGTGCTGTTCGTGATGGTTACGTTTCCCTGAATGCCGGTGTTTCTTCCGGCATTCGCCACGGATAACACGCTGTTATTTTCAATACTCAATGGACCGTTGGCATAAATACCGATTGTGTATTCACCGCTGTTTTTTACGGTTAGGTTTCCACCGCTGACAATCATGCTTCCCATCACCACAACCCCAAAAGAAGTGGTGGTGTTGCTCACTTCAAGTGTTCCGGCACCGTTTACCGTCAGCGTTTCATCAATCGGGACGGTGAGTGTTGCTGAACCGGGTGAAAGGTCGCCCAGGGTCAGAATGACACCGCTTTCAATGATCAGAGTATGGTCGGCCTTTACTTCTACCGCATCGGTCAGGGTGAAGCTTGCCGTCACGGTGATGGTATCGGCGGTGGGGCTTTCCAAGGCGGTCTTAAGGCCGGTTGCGTTGTTGACTGATGAGGCGCCAGCCCCAAATGGCGTGGCCGCGCCCCGGGCCTGCGGCAGCTCCGCCGGTTTTGCCTCCACCGTCACCGTGATGGTGGGCGCGCTCACACCCTCGGCCAGCGTCAAGCCATCGGGCAAAGCCAGCGTGGGGGTGAAGATATAGTCCCCCTCGTCATCGCCGTCATAGGCCGGGTCGGATGTCCAGCCGGACACCGCCACGGTGGTTTCGGTTTCTTTTGTTGCGTCACTGCCGGTCGCTGTGTCATCGCCCTCGGTGAGGGTGGCGTCCAGCGTATCCGGCAGCTTCAGTTCGTCCTCCGGGGTGCCGGGTTCCACCGTCTTTGCATCCAAAGCCGCAAAGGCGGTAATCTCGCCGCTGGCTCCCAGCGGCACACCGGAATCCACATCACCGGTTTCGGCAAAGGCCATTGTGGGCAGCAGGGTAAACACCATGCACACCGCCAAAAGCATACTGCCGATTTGTTTCCATGTTCGTTTCATACGATTCATTCCTCCTTACGATTGTTTTGATGTTGGTTGCTCTTGGACAGCAGCATCTCCAAAATTTCTTGCAGGGTCAGGGACATCCCGCCGGGCCAGCAGAGCTTCTCCCCATCGGTGTAGGGCTTGCAGAAATCTCTGCTGTCAATTAGGGCGGCAAAAGCAGGCTCCTTGATTCTCTGCCCCAGCTCCAGCAAAATAGTGTGCCCACTCTCCAGTGTAATGCCAAAGGCATCTCCATCAAAGGCCTCGACCCGGCGGATTTTTGATTGCTCCATTGCAGTTTGTTCAGTCTCCATTTTCATAGCCACCTCCTCATCAAGATACACAACTTGCAAAGGGTTAAACCTGATATTACCTGTGTTTAATTTTACCATGCCCTAAAGTCAAAAGTGGCGAGAGTAACAAAATTGTTACTCTCGCCACAAATATTTTTCCCAAAACCCTTATTTTTTCTCAAAGCAGTACCCCTCACCTCGGGACCACTCAATGATATAACCGCAGGTCTTCATTTTTTCCCGCAGGCGGTTGATGGTTGTTTTCAGTGTGTTGCTGTTGCCCGACATGGGCTGCTTCCACACCTTTTCATATAGATACTCCGCACTGATAAAGCGCGCCTCGTTCTGCACGAAAATCAGCAGAATGGAAAATTCTTTCTGGGTCAGCAGCAGATCGGCTCCGTCCAGCATCGCAACACCCGCCGCCACATCAAGGGATAAGCGGTCACGGGTCAGCTTTTCGGGAATTTGCTCCGCCCGGCGCAAAAGGGCCTCCACCCGTGCCAGCAGAACCTCGAAATCGTAGGGCTTGGAGAGGTAGTCGTCGCCCCCCGCGGTGAGACCCCGCACAACGTCCTCCGGTGTGGTCAGTCCCGTCAGCAGCAGAATCGGCACCTTTGAATACTGCCGCAGATCTGCCATAAAGCCCAGTCCGCAGCCGTCCGGCAGCATAATGTCCAGCACAATCAGATCCGGCATCCGCAACCCAAGCGCTTCGCGGGCCTCTCCAAGGGTCAGCGCCATCACAACCCCATAGCCCCGCCGCCTTAGCATACGCTCGTTGCCCTGCATGATTTTTTCGTTGTCCTCCACCAGCAAAATCAGCTTTTCATTCATGCGTCCTCACCTCCAAATTGCCCCTCATAGGCGGGCAGGGCATATGCCACCGATGTGCCGCTGCCCTGCGTGCTTTCAATCCAAATTCGCCCGCCAAGAGATTCCACCACCGTCCTGCAAAGATACAGGCCAAAACCAGTTCCGCTTGTGGAAACCCCGCGTTCAAACACATGGGGCAGCAGTTCAGGGGAGATGCCGGTGCCGGTGTCTTCCACCCGCACCAGAACCTCATGCCCTGTTTGTTCCGCCCGCAGGGTAATTTCACCCTGCTCGGTGTAGGCGGCTGCGTTTTGCAGGAGATTTGCCGCCACCTGTGCCAGCAGGTCGGCATTGCCGAATACCGCAAGCCCGTCCGCAATGTCCAGTTTCAGAAGGTTGCCCCGGTTTTTCAGATGTAGGGAGTACATCTGGGCACTGTTGTGCAGGAGGGTGGAAAGATTCACCATTTGCTTCTCGGTGTTTTCCGTCATAGAGGCCAAATTCAGCATTCCGCCCACCATGCGAGCCAGCCGCATGATCTCCTGCTGGGCGCTTTGGAGCAGCTCCGCCGCCTCCGCGTCCTTTACCGCCTCGTCCATGTCCTCCAAGATTTCTGCCGCCGTCTGTATGTTGACTGAGATGACCGTCAGCGGTGTACGCATTTCATGGGAG
>JBFXIU010000389.1:0-3120 GCA_050175615.1 Porticoccaceae bacterium
GTATGCCTGTCCGTTGACATCGACTTCAAAACCACCATCGATCTGACGAATGTTTTCAACCGGCGAAGAGAGATGGAGTTGAAGATTTTTGCTGCTCTCAATCAGCCACTCACTCACTTGCCCAGGGCCTTTGGGTGGCACAGACAACTTCATTTTTAGCGCCTGCTGAATAATGGCGATGGGAAAAGGCGTAGACAGCCAGCTCGGCGGCACTGCGTACAAAAAATCAAACAGCGGTCGAATAATGTACTCGTAAGGCCTGTCGCCAAGATTTTTTCGCGACCAGGTTTCGAGATCTTCGCCTTTGTCAAAGCGCGCCAGATCTTCACCGTCAAAGGGATTCTTGGCGCCTGAGCTAAGAAACAATTTCAGCCCCGCCATGGCAATTTTTATTCTGTCGCCGAAAGTGAGTTTGGGGATTTTTAAGTAACTGGCCAGATCGACAAAGCTCACCGGATAGCGGGCATTGTCATTATCCATAAGCTCAGAAGCGCCCCCCCAGGGGATCAGATCATTTTCCCGCCCCATTTCCTTGAGCAGGGCGGTGGTTCTGGGGTAGATCCCCCCCATCAGGAACAGGGCGCCGACGCCAACACTGAAATTGCCTATCTGAATTTGTTTGGTGCGCCCGCCAACTGCCTCATCAGCCTCGAACAACCTCACATCATGGCCATGCTTGGTAAGGGTATACGCCGCGGCACAGCCCGCGGGGCCGCCACCTATCACAATAAATTTCATCGAACTCTCCCATTCACTATTATCTGGATAATTTGCACATTCCACATCGAGGTCGCACTTTCGTCTTCAACCGGTCAGGCCAGGCTATAGCGGCGATGGAAGCGCGGGTTTTTAAAGCCAACAACTGAGAAGCCAATCAACGTCATATTGGTGGGAATTATACACTTTGATACCACAATGTCACTTATTGGATTTTAACTCAATAGAGGCTCGCCGCCTCTTTGTTCTACTCACTGACTTCGTATATCATCTTTGCCCACAAAACCGACGGCTTGTGGAAAAATTTTCTACCCCTGTCCAGATCGACACACAGCAGCCAAGGCAATATTCGTCAGCAATATCGAAGCAGCACAAGGCACAGCTGCCACACTTTCATACCAACAAAGGAACAGGATAATGACACAACCTTACCCCGAACTCGGCTACTGGACACTTGGCGGCCACGTTCCAGACCCGACTCCCCTGCTTGGCGAAGTTCGCGAGGGCGAACGCCTTGGCCTGGATACCGTCTGGATTTCGGAGCGGCCTGGCACTAAAGACATTGGCGCCCTCTGTGGCGCTGCCCTGGCGGCGGCGCCCAACTCCACTATCGCCACAGGCCTTATTAATAACCTTCAAATCAGAAACCCCTATATTGTCGCCTCCTTTGCATCCACCATGATGTTGATGACCGGCAATAAATTTATTCTCGGTGTTGGCCACGGCCAGCCCAAACTCTCAGACATGCTCGGCGTCCCGAGATCCACCCTGCCACTTATAGGCCGCTACATCGACACCATGAAACGCCTCTGGCGGGGAGAAGTCGTCACCGCCGCCAGCGATGGCTGGACACTCAATGGCGCGGTTCTGGGTGCGCCACTCGAAAAGATGCCACCGATTTACATGGGGGCTGTCGGCGATAAATCCCTGGCCTGGGCGGGCGCGCACTGCGACGGCGTGATCCTGTTTTCCTGCCTGAATACCACGGCTGTCAGGCATTCTGTAGAGGTTGTCAGAACAGCGGCTAAAGAAGCGGGCAGAGACCCGGCATCCGTGAAAATTTGTGCCGTTGCCGTCACCGCCTGCGATGTCAGCGAAGAAAAAATGCTGAACTATGTGGTTCGCCGCATGAACACCTATTTCATGCTGCCCATGATCGACGTCCTGGTGAAGGCGAACGGCTGGGATCCCGAAAAGGCCAGAATCGTCAAAGAGGCAGTATTTGCCCAGGCCAGCCAAAGCGGCGGCATGGGTGACGAGGGCGCCTCCCGGGATCTGGATGATCTGCGCCGCTATCGGGATCTCTATCCCCGCGAATGGATTGAAGATTGCAATGCGGTGGGCAGCGCTGCCAATGGCGCACGTTTTATTCGCTCACTGTTTGATGCCGGCGCCGACAAGGTCATTATCCACGGCAGCCCCCCCGCGGATCTGGGCTCATTAATGCAAGAGTGGCCAAAGCATCGCCCCTAACAAGGGGTTAACATCAAATACAGCCTGGGGCTTCTGCTTTTAACTGGACGAATAATTATAGCCATCTTCAATATAGGCAACAAAAAACGAGCTGAAGCCCCCACCAATACAAAAATAATCATTTAATAACAAAGAATTAAAACTGATATTGCGCAAACGATTATTGTCTCCTATTATTGGGCTTGTCAGCGCGCCTGCGACAAGCGGCGCACTGACAACTCAACCGAAATAACTTTGTATTCATAACAGATGGTTGATAAACAAATTGATGTGCGCATGGCAACCCTGTTTGGATATAACTTCAATACAAGGAAATGAAGGGGATACTAAGATGACAAAACAACAGACCTGCACCTATTATTCAAGCCAACAAACAATCACAAGACCAAAGCTTCGCACGCTCACCGCCTATGGCACGCTGGCCTTATCTGCAGCAATCTCGGCAAACACTCTGGCGCAATCAAGCGGCGCACTCGAAGAAATTATCGTAACTGCAACCAAGCGCGCTGAAAATCTCCAGGATATTCCTGTAGCGGTCAGCGCAATGAGCGCAGACATGCTCACCAGTCAGGGCGTCTTTGAAACCACTGACCTCAATCGCTCCATGCCCAACCTCCAGGTGTCATCACCCTACGGCACATCGCAACCCAACTTCTCCATTCGCGGCGTTGGCGTGGGTACCGAATTCAACGCCAACGCGGCATCCCCCATCGGGGTCTACGTGGACGAGGTTTATCAAACCTTCCGCTCGTCACACGGACAGCAATTTTACGATCTTGAGCGCCTCGAAGTGGTCAGGGGTCCCCAGGGCACACTCTATGGCCGCAACACCACCGGCGGCGCCATCAACATCATTACCCGCCAACCTGAACACCAGGGCACCAATGGCTATGTCACCGCCGGTTATGGCAACTACGACCGCACCAATTT
>JBFXIU010000390.1:0-3102 GCA_050175615.1 Porticoccaceae bacterium
TCACACCAAAGCAAAAGCGGAGGAATACCCAACAACCACTGCAGTCATGGCAGATCTTGAAGCCGACACGCTGGATACGGCCGTTCTCAACAGCGCCAATACACAACTCGCCGAAGATAGCGACACTGATTTTACAAATAGGTTCGAGGTAATCGCCACCTTTACTATTAAAGTAAAGCGAACAACCGCGTCAGCACAAGCACCAGCCGATACGAGCAAGCCGTTCGCAGTATATATTAGTGGTATCGATACCTACGGGGCTATTAGCACCGTATCGCGAAGCGACGTCAACATCCTCGCCATTGTTAATCCGCAAACACACCAGCTCCTCCTCGTTAACACACCTCGCGACTACTACGTGCAGCTTCACGGTACAACTGGCGCAAAAGATAAGCTTACTCACGCCGGCATTTACGGGGTAGATATGTCACGCCAAACACTTGCAGACCTGTACGGCATTGAAATACCATATTATCTTCGCGTTAACTTTTCGTCACTCACAACTATTGTTGATGCGGTTGGCGGCGTTAACGTGTATTCAGATAAAGATTTTAAATCATTCCACACTGGCTACAACCAGCTTAACGGCAAGCAGGCACTTGAGTTCTCACGAGAACGGTACAGTTTTTCAGAAGGTGACCGCCAACGTGGTCGCAACCAACAGCGAGTTATTGAGGCAATTGTTGCAAAAATGAGTACGCCCGGCGCGCTTGTGAATTACCAGTCAGTTCTTGGGTCTGTCCAGGGTGCACTGCAGACAAACCTTCCGCCATCATTTATCACAGGGCTTGCAAAGCAGCAGATTGGTAATCCAAAAAGCTGGTCAACACAGTCAATCAGCGTTGATGGCACCGGCAGTACAGGCCCAACCTACAGCATGGGTGCGCAGCCACTCTATATTATGATTCCAGACGAAGCATCGCTCAACCAGGCACGTGCCACCATTAAGCAGCATCTCACCGCAACACTAAAACCGTAACTATTCTTGCCATTCTGCCGCCTATAGCGCATACTAAAACATAAGAAGTTTGCAATTATAAAAGGGTAGGCAGCACATGGCTCCATTAAAACTCTCCGTAGTATGGTATCGTCGTTTTTTTGCGGCAATTATTGCCGCGTCGCTTGTGTATGGCGCTCTTTATAGTACCCATTCCGCAATCACACAGCCGCTCCTTAATGATAGTCGCCTTGATGTCATTGCGCTGGCGGGTACTGTCCTCTCGCTGCTCAGTGCTATTGCAGGGCTTGTCCTTGCAAAAAAGAAAAATACGGCACCGGTTGGTATCGCCCTCCTGACATTCGTTATCTTTACTATTACAACCGCCTATAGCGTACAGCAAAGCGGAGGCGTCCTATCACCATTTATTGTGTTCTGGGGGCTTACCGTTCTCTTTTCACCTGTGTTTGGCGCGTATGGCTGGATATTAACCGTCATTCTTACTGGCACGTATACAGCCGGCGCATACCTTAATCAAGATTTAACCACAAGCACCGCCATTGCTATATCGCTCAGCAGTCTCCTGCCGCTTGGTATTGGGCTCTTTTTATTCCGTGACCACGCCGAGCATGCCGATCCATCAGGCAATAACGTCAAACATCTTGCGAGCCAACTCTCAGAGGTCGCTGCAAAATCTGAAATAATTATTAACGCCATTGGAGATGGTGTGATTGCAATTGATAGCAAGGGTATTGTCCAGCTTATCAACCCGGCCGCTCAGTCTATTCTTGGGTGGGGGAAGCAAGATGCACTACTGCTTGATTACAAATCAATTCTTAAGCTCACTGATGAACAAAATAACCCGGTGACAGATGAGAATAATCCTGTAAAGCAGGTGTTAAACACAAACCAACAGGCACACGCCAATAAGCTTATTGCCGCAACAAAGGCGGGGCAGAAAGTTGGTATTTCGCTCACCGTTTCACCAATTGATGCCAGTGGCGACGGTGTTATTATTATTTTCCGCGACGTCACTAAAGAGCGCGCCGAAGAGCGTGAGCAAGCTGAATTTATTAGCACCGCAAGTCACGAGATGCGCACACCGGTTGCTTCCATTGAGGGCTACCTTGGCCTTGCCCTCAACCCTAACACGGCAACGGTTGACCAGCGCGCCCATGACTTTATTAAAAAAGCGCAGGACTCTGCCCAGCACCTTGGGCGGCTCTTCCAGGACCTGCTTGATGTTTCACGAGCTGAAGATGGCCGCATGACAACTATTCCAAAGGTGACGGATCTCGTACCGTTTGTACAACAGCTGGCTGAGGGTCTTAACCAAAAGGCAGTTGAAAAGGGCCTTAAGCTTGTCTTTAACCCAGGTCAGTCAACCGCCCAGCGGAAACTAATGCCGGTGTATTATGTCCACCAGGACCCAAGCCATATGCGTGAAATTATCGACAATCTTATAGAAAATGCCATTAAATATACACCGCAAGGTGAGGTAACAATTGATATTGCTGGCTCAGAAGACAAGGTGGTAGTAAGCGTAAAAGACACTGGGCTTGGCATTCCAGCTGAAGATATCCCGCATCTTTTCCAAAAATTCTACCGCATTGACAATACAGACCGTCAGGAGATTGGCGGAACCGGACTTGGTCTTTTCTTGGCGCGCCGCCTTGCCGAATCAATGAACGGCCGCATCTGGGCAGAAAGTACATTTAAAGAGGGGAGTACATTCTTCCTTGAACTGCCACGCATTAATACACAGACAGCCGAAACACTCAAGCGGCAAGAAGAGTCAGAGTTGCCAGCTCCAACCGCACCAGTTTCTATTCCTGTTCAAGCGCCAGCCCCAGAAGCTCAGCCAACACCACAGCCCGCCGTCCCAGAGCAACCACAGGCTGCTCCAGTAGTAGCGCCGACGCCTGTTGCAGCTGCACCCGTTATACCTCAGCAGCCGATAGTAGCTCCAGCGCCGGTTGCCGTAGCACCTCAGCCACAGCCTGTCGTCGCGCCACAAGCCGCCCCAGCCGTACGTCCAGCAACCACAGTTCCAAGGGGAGAAAGTCTTACCCGTGAACAAATTGCTGAGCGAGTTCGTCAGCTAGAGGTCCTCTCGCAACAACAACGAGACACACCGCCAACACGATAATGGGGAATAAACATAA
>JBFXIU010000391.1:0-3097 GCA_050175615.1 Porticoccaceae bacterium
AATCGCACCCGCCATTGGTTTGACGGCAACTCGCACTAATTTTTCACAGGAGTCTTTACCATGACGATCAATATCGGCATCAACGGCTTTGGCCGCATGGGGCGGCTTACCCTCAGAGCCCTGTCTGACCAGGCGGATATCCGCTGCATTCAAATCAACGACCCTGCGGGAGATGCGACAGCCCTCGCGCACCTGATGAACTTTGATTCGGTTCACGGTCGCTGGTGCCACGAAGCCCAGGCTGATGGCGACACCATGATGATTAACGACAACCCCATTGCCGTCACCGCCAACAAAGCCATTGCCGACAACGACTGGTCCGGCTGCGATCTGGTGATTGAGGCCTCCGGCAAAATGAAAACCAGAGCGCTACTGGAAGAGTATCTGGCTCAGGGCGCCAAGCGGGTGGTGGTAACGGCGCCCGTGAAGGAGGAAGGCGTACTCAATGTGGTCATGGGCGTCAACGATCACCTCTACGACCCGGCACAGTTCCCTATTGTCACCGCGGCGTCCTGCACCACCAACTGCCTCGCGCCGGTGGTCAAAGTCATCCATGAAAACCTGGGTATTGTCCACGGTTCCATGACCACCATTCACAGCATTACCAATACTCAGACCATTCTCGACGCACCCCACAAGGATTTGCGCCGCGCCCGCGCCTGTGGCGAAAGCCTGATTCCCACCACCACCGGCTCCGCCACCGCCATCACCCATATCTTTCCCGAACTCAAGGGCAAGCTCAACGGCCATGCAGTGCGGGTGCCATTGGCCAACGCCTCGCTGACAGACTGCGTTTTTGAAGTGGCGCGGCCAACCACTGCGGAAGAGGTCAACAGCCTGCTCAAGGCGGCGGCCGCTGGTGAACTCAAGGGTATTCTCGGTTACGAGGAGCGGCCACTGGTGTCCATCGACTACAAAACCGACCCCCGCTCCAGCATTATCGATGCCCTGTCCACCCTGGTGGTCAACGGCACCCAGGTAAAAATTTATGCCTGGTACGACAACGAGTGGGGCTACGCCAATCGCACTGCCGAGCTGGTGCTCAAAGTCGCCAGACTGGATCAACAGGGCTAAATCCAGATGCTCAGGCAGCTATCTGCGGAGGTTCGTCAGTACCTGGTGGTCACTGGCAATTACTGGGCGTTCACCCTCAGCGACGGCGCCCTGCGCATGCTGGTGGTGCTCCATTTCCACAGCCTGGGTTATTCGCCCCTCGACATCGCCCTGCTGTTTCTGTTCTACGAAATCTTTGGTGTTATCACCAACCTGGTGGGCGGCTGGCTCGGCGCACACCTGGGGCTCAACCGCACCATGAATATCGGTCTCGCCCTTCAGGTGATCGCCCTGGCCATGCTGCTGGTGCCCACCGCCCTGCTCACGGTGCCCTGGGTGATGGCGGCGCAGGCGCTGTCCGGCGTCGCCAAGGATCTCAACAAAATGAGCGCCAAAAGCGCGATTAAATTGTTGGTGCCCGAAGGTGCCCAGAGCACATTGTACCAATGGGTGGCGATTCTCACCGGCTCCAAGAATACCCTTAAGGGAGCAGGTTTTTTTCTCGGCGGCGCCCTGCTGATGTGGATTGGCTTTGCTGGCGCTGTGGTCGCTATGGCTATAGCCCTGGCGCTGGTGTGGCTGGCGAGCCTGGCGCTGTTGACAAAAGATCTCGGCAAGGCGAAAAACAAGCCGAAATTTCGCGATATCTTTTCCAAAAGCCGCGCCATCAACATTCTCTCGGCGGCGCGACTGTGCCTGTTCGCCGCCCGGGATGTCTGGTTTGTGGTCGCTCTGCCGGTGTTCCTGTCGCAAAGCCTTGACTGGGATCACTGGCAGACCGGCGGTTTTCTGGCACTCTGGGTTATCGGCTACGGCGCCGTTCAAGGGATTGCACCGCGAATTACCGGCAATGCCAGTGGCAACCCTCCCGATGGCCGCAGCGCCCTGGGTTGGGCGGCGGCGCTGACGCTGTTGCCAGGCTTAATCGCTTTAGGGTTAACCACCGAGCTTAATCCCGGCGGCATCCTCGTTGCCGGGCTATTGCTGTTTGGCGCTGTATTTGCGATTAATTCGTCACTGCACAGCTATCTGATTGTCAGCTATGCTGGCAGTGACGGCGTGTCCCTGGATGTGGGTTTCTACTATATGGCCAACGCCATGGGGCGGCTGATCGGCACCCTGTTGTCGGGCTGGGTGTTTCAGCTGGCGGGGGCAGGGGTCGGCGGCCTTGGCGCCTGTTTGTGGATATCCACAGCCATGCTGGCATTAACAGTGCTGATTTCTCTAGGGCTACCTGTAAACCAGGACACAGAAAAAGAGTAAAAAAATGAAGAACCCACTTCTGGAGCAATATCGCATCAACCCCCGCGAGGGCAATTTACTCTTTTTCATGCTCGCCGCCTTTTTGCTGATCTATTTTATTCCGGCTGGCGCGGAACGCTTTGACAATGCCATTTTGGAGGGCATAAGGCTCACCAACTGGTATGCCCGCGAACATGTGGTGCTCTGTCTGCTGCCCGCTTTTGTTATCGCTGGCGCCATGGCGGTTTATATCAGCCAGGGTTCAGTGATGCGCCACCTGGGGCCACAGGCGTCAAAGCCGGTGGCTTTCGGTGTCGCCTCCGTATCTGGCACCTTATTGGCAGTTTGCTCCTGCACCGTGCTGCCACTGTTTGGCGGCATCTATAAACGGGGCGCCGGCCTGGGTGCGGCCATTGCGTTTCTCTATTCGGGACCCGCCATCAATATTATGGCCATCGTAGTTACAGCCAAGGTGCTGGGAGCAGAGATCGGCATTGCCCGCGCCGTCGGCGCCATTGGCTTTTCCGTGATCATTGGCACCATCATGCATCTGATCTACCGCAAGGAAGAGGCCCAGCGCACCGTCGCCAACAGTCGCGGCTTTGACGGCGACAACACTGAAAAACCCATTGCCGTGATAACGATTTTTTTCGTACTCATGGTTGGCATCCTCGTATTTGCCAACTGGGCGGCGGCGGACAACCCGGCCTGGATGCAGGTATACGCCTGGAAATGGCAGATCACCGCCCTGTTGGCACTGGCGTTTGCCGGCCTGCTGGTGTGGCGCTGGCAGTGGCCGCTG
>JBFXIU010000392.1:0-3084 GCA_050175615.1 Porticoccaceae bacterium
GGGTCCAGTGGCACGACCGGTGGAGCCAACACGGGCGATCTCATCTCCGGGTTCAACACCCTGCCCCTGGGAAACAAGGATTTCACTGAGATGGATAAACGACGAGAACAATCCATAACCATGATCGACGATCAGGGTTCCCCCTGAAAAATAAAGGTCGGGGTGAGCGAGACGGACAACGCCAGCGGCAGGTGCCCGTACCAGAGCACCTTCCGGGGCGGCGATATCGAGGCCGTAGTGGGGATTCCTGGGAACGCCGTTGTAATAGCGCTGACTGCCGTAAACTCCAGATATTCTCCCCTCAAGGGGTTTGGCAAATCCATCGAGATAGTCGAGACGGGGGTCGCTACCGGATCTGGCGCTGGCGACAAGCGCCGCTTCCCGCGCGATCCTGTCGAGTACCTCTGGAGGCGGCTCCACGGTTTCCCGGGGCACGCCTTCTATCTTTTGAATATCATACTCCCGTTGCGCCACCTTGAAGACTCGTTTATCGACGACACCTTTATTATCCAAAACCAGGGTAACCTGGGCAGGCGCATCCCGCCCCAGGGCAATAATAAAGTGTCCTTCAGGTGAAACATCGACCTGGCGCCCTTGAAAGATAATTTTTGTGCCCGGATCAATCGATCCCAAGACAAGACCGCCCTGCTGCCAATCGCCCCGCAACTCGAGGGCGACAGCATTGACAGACAAAAAATAAAGAAAAACAAGTAACAGATTGAAAAATAGAGACCTAATCCTCTTAATATCTACCAGCATTAGAGAAAACTCTCGGGTTTATTGTTGTTTTGGCGCCACCATTGCCGATGCTATTCAGGCTGTTTATCCCCAGATTCATCACCCACAGAATTACCGCCCTGTTTAGCCTCTTCAGCTTCTTCAATATAGGGTTCAAGCTTGTCGACAACGCAACTGTTGCCAAAATTGAGCACGCGAAGGATATCCCCTTCACAAAAATTGTTGTTAATGGGTTTGTGAACATACCCCTCTGTACGAATGCCACTGCAGGGGTTTCTCAAGGTTATTTTTACCTTGCGATCACCAGTCAGCTCGATTACACCCGAGGTTCTCGAGTCGAACGTCACTCTGCGAATGCTGATGTTGGAAACACAGCCATTGCGAATACCTGAGCTGGCGGGATCCAGAGCTTGCTGCTTGGCACTTTCGTCAGCTCCAGCGCCCCCGCTTTCCACTTCTGTTCCCGCCCCTGCCAGATTTGAAGCGGCTGCCAACATTAGTGATGAGATCAATCCTATCAGTTTCGTTGCCATAACATACCCATAAAGCTGTTGTTACCGAAAAGTTGTTGCACTCGCCATTATTGAGTGACGAAAAAACGACCAACCCACGGAGTCCAGCTCAAAACCGGCGTAAATTGCGGGCAGGTTGTTTCTAAAGGCTAAGCCTGACACTAAGACAGGAAAATAGTAAAAACTATCCACAAACTTGTAAATCTTTTGGTCTTCCCAGAAATATGCCGGCCTATACGGCAACGCCGACCTCAATCCACGCCGCCACTGTCGACAGCATAGCGAATCTGATCACTGGTAAAGCCTCGGTACTGAAGAAAACGGACTCTCTTGGCCTTGTCGCGGACATCCCTGACAGGGGCATACGCAAATTTTTTATTGAGCACATTGAGCGCCAAAGCAAACCAGTCCACATCCAGTGATGCGACAATCTGGCGCCCGTCATCGTCTGTAATTCCCTTCAACCTCAGGGCATTCAAAATATAGCGCTGGCCATAGCCACGGCTGGATTTTGAACGGCAATAGGCCTCGGCAAACCGGCTATCGGACTGCAAGCCTTCTTCAGCCAGCTTATCGAGAACGTTTTTAATCAGGGCTGGATGGTCGCCAAATCTGGCAGCGAGCTTGTCCTCCAACTCCGCTCTGGAATGCTCCCGCCTCGCCAGAGCATTCATCGTTGCCAGCCGAAGATGGGCTGAAAGACTGTCTTGGTCAGCACTCGCCATTATTGCGACCCCAATCTCGGCGGCTCCTGCTCTGGTGGCTGCTGCCCTTGTGTTTGAGAACAGCGGCTTTGGCCTGGGCGGTGAGGTTGCAGTTTTGAGGCAGACTGATCCGATCGGGCAAACCAGCCGCGAACTTTCGAGATCATCGCTTTGAGCACAGACCAAATTTTAGGCAGCAACCATATCACCAGCGCAATAAATACCACCATTAAGGAAATAAAAATCAGCGGATGGTTAAACATTGCCCACAGCCCAGCTAAGACCATGACATCTTCGGCAATCGAGGCTCCCCAATTACTGAAAGGCTCCGGCGATGTATTAATCAACAAACGAGAGGACGCTTTGGTCAGATGACTGGCTCCCGCCATAGTGCTACCGAGGATTCCGGCAGCCACTTCCAATGCCGGGGTGACATCACCTACAGCGCCAGCCGCAAGCATGGCGCCTGCGGGAATGCGAATAAAGGTATGGATACTGTCCCAGCCCGAGTCAACCCCGGGGGTTTTATCGGCAAAGAACTCCACCATGTACATCAGGCCTGCGGCTCCTATAACAAGGGGATCCTGAAGCACCAACAATTCTTGGGGCAAAGCAATATTGCCCGTCGCCCCCGCAACCCCCAGGACGAAGAGCACAGCGTAAAGGTTGATACCGCTGGCCCAGCCTACCCCCATCGTCAGCGCCAATGTCGAGATAATGCCTTGATACGTATCCATTGGGATAGACCCCGCTTTATACTTCACCTTGGTCTACAGAATAGCAGATAGTCCAGTCATATTGAAAAATGGGGGAGGACTGAAAAACGCGGCGAGCCAGTCCGGCATAGCCAACCCCCGAGTTAATACCGCACAAGCAAGTACCACCACTGGCCGACAGGCCAATGCAAGCTTTTGAATTAAAATAAATTTTTTACACTCGTGCGAGCATTTTCGACGCCCGCCAATCCAGTGAGGTAAAGATACCTACCTGGACTGGCGGGCTAGTGGCGATAGGTTGCGCGGATGCTCACCATGATTCCAGCGCTGCACCCCATAGGCAGCACTGCACCCTATAGAAAGTGCAGCACAGAGGATTTTATATATTGGTATTATCCAGAAACCGGACTCTCG
>JBFXIU010000393.1:0-3082 GCA_050175615.1 Porticoccaceae bacterium
GCGTCAGCGGGATCTGCCTGATCGCTTTGATGGTGGCGTCGCCGCCCCAGATGATTCGGCCGTTGGCGAAAGCGGAGATCTCTTCGGTGATCGCATCGTTGCGATCATAGGAAATGATGGTGATCATCTCCCGTAGCGCTTCATGTTCCGTACTGCTCAGAATTTGCTCGATTGCTTCGCAGATGATCTCACTTTGCAGAAATTCCCTTTGCGGCAGACGCACGATATTGGCGTTGCCGGCCAGTAGCGCCGCCGCCAGCGAGTAGGCGAAATTGGTTGGAACGTTGGCCGGTGCGATGTGAAAAACGGCCCCAAGGCCGCGCCGCAAAGCGGAATTCTGGGCAAGGTAATCCTTTTTCAACTTGTCGAGGTTGGCGGCACGACAGAAAAAGGCAAAGCTGATGACGTCGGAATATTGCTTGGCCAATTGCGAATGGAGCAGCGCTTTCGACAGGTCGGCCAAAAAACGACAGACAGGTTCGCTGAAAGGTTGTTCCGGCCGGTTACAGGGCTGCAGCGAGTCGCCGACGCGGAATTTGATGGGTGCGTTATTGTTTTGCTTCATAAGTGTCACTGCACCCTCTCGCTTCTGCCTTTGGAATGCGCCCAAAAACTTTAAAATACTTGCCCTTTCTACCACAGGAGCAATCATCGATACCGATGATTTCTCCGATATCTTCCGATAGCAAGGAATGCCCCGGATAGCTCGACGGGAGTAGGGAGATCAGTTGAATCAGCCCTTTCTGCCCCCGCGGAACCGGCTGCAGACTGGCAAAGTCGCGGATAATGATATCGGAAAAAACCGAGCAGTGCAGGTGCCCCGCCTCGCACTCCATGAAGATGGAGCCGGTTTGCTCGACCATACCGTAATAGTCGAAGACCCGAGTGATCCCGGTCAGTTTTTCTACCCGTTGCCGGAAGCCTTGAGTGTCGATGCCTAGATTGACCAGTTTCTTCCAGCCACCGCCATGAATCAGGGTTGCGTTGCTCAATTCGAATCTCTTGCCGGACGCTTCCAGTTCATCCAGAAAGCGCTCCCAGATGATGGCGGTGAAGCCGAACAACAGTACCGGCTGGTTGCCGTAGGCGGCGACAAATTGTTCCAGCGCCGGCCAATCGATTTGCTCCTGCTCGTTTAAGGCGTACGTATGTTTGCGCCCAAACATCGAAAAACCGAGAATGCCGGCCCCCCGCGCCGAAAAGGAACGGCGATTCTTCACCGTAGCCTGACTGTCGACAATCAGCATCGGCAAGCGTTTCTGGCCAATGTAGGAGGTCACGATCTTCGTCAGTACCTTGGTCTGGTTCTGGCTATTGGCTTTGTCCAGATAGATTTTTGACAGGTTTTGTCCGGTAGTGCCGGAAGAGGTCATCCTTTTGCTGACCGCTTCCTGTGGCACGCTTCTCAAGTCGAGCTGTTTGAACAGCCGGACCGGCAAGTAAGGGTAAGTCGCCAGCGGTGAAGAGTCAGTCGGCTGGAAGCCGAGTTTATCAAGCGCGCGCTGGTACTCGGCGCATTTTTGACGATGATGGGCGGTCAGTTCGCACAGGGCTTTTTGATAGAGCTGTTCCTTTGCCGCCTGTGGCAGTGAAAAGGGATCCTGCATCAGTAATTTGTCGATTGTTTCTTGCATTTGTTCAGCCCGTAGCTGCTGCCGGTAGTTTTGAATATTCAATCTTGCCTGATTCGGTTCTGGGCACCTCTGCGACGAGAATGATTTCGAAGCCGCTGGGATTCAGGCCGAGTTTTTTCGTCAGCAGCTTTTTGATTTGCGGCATTGCTTGTTCATCGGTGGTATGCACTTTCAGCAGATCGTCCTCGCCGGTGCAGGCGGCTTCGATGGCTGTAGCGTGCAACAGCCCTTCCAGTTCGTCCAGGTTGACCCGGCTACCGAACAGTTTGAGGAACCGCTTTTTCCGCCCAACGATGTAATAGAACCCCTGCTCGTCCCGTTTGGCGATGTCTCCGGTATAGAGCTTGCCGTTGTTCTGGTCGGCCAGTTGCAGATCAAGGCAGCTGGTGGCATAGCCGAGGGTGACATTGGGGCCTTGGTAGACCAGTTCGCCAGGGGTGCCGTTAGATAAAATCGGTTTGCTCTGATCGTCGACCAGCGAAAGCGTGCCGCCGGGGATTGCTTTGCCGACGCTGCCGATTTTGTCGCTGTCACGCGAGCAGTCGAGGTAGGAAATGCGCGCGGTCGCTTCGGTCTGGCCGTACATGACAAAGAAGCGGATCTGTTTTTTTCGGCAAATTTCGGCGAATTCGTGACAGAGCTGATCGTTTAGTTTGCCGCCGGCCTGGGTCAGTTTGTTCAGGTGCGGCAGCTCAAGTCTTTCAAACTTCAGTTTCTTCAGAATCTCGTAGGTGAAAGGAACCCCGCCGAAGCTGGTGGCCTGTTGCTCCTTCAGAGCGTTCCAGAATTCTCTGTTGACGATCGATTTCTCGTTTAGAATGATTTCGCTGCCGGTATGTAGGTGGCTGTTGATAATCGAGAGCCCGTAAGTGTAACTCATCGGCAGGGTGGTGATCGGCCGGTCGCTGGCGTCGATTTCCAGATATTCGGCTATCGATGCCGCGTTGGCGGCGATGTTGGTGTACGACTGACGCACCAGTTTCGGGCTGCCGGTGCTGCCGGACGTGGTCAGCAGCAGGGCGAGCTCCGGGTTGATGGGGTAATTGAAATCATCAGCCGACTCAAGCAGTTTATACCGATCTTCCTGGGCAATGGGGCGATAGCCGACAAAATTGAAATTATCTGAGCACCAGAGATATTTCGGGCGATAGCTGTTGAGCAGATTCCGGATCAGATCGCTGTCGGTTTCCGGATTGATCAGCGCCTGCGGGATTTTGTGCCGTAAGAAACCGAGATAGCCGACGATCGATTCAAGATTATTGCCGCAGAGGTTAAAGGCAAGTCGATTACTTTGCAGCTTTCTGGCCAGTGAATCGGCTTTGCCGGCTAGCTCGACGTAGCTCAGCCCTGGCCCGGACAAACAGGTCAGGGCTTTTTTCTGACCGAAGCTTTCTATGTCTCTGAAGAAATCCATTCCTTCTTTCACTTTTCGCATCCTGCGGTTGTTG
>JBFXIU010000394.1:0-3081 GCA_050175615.1 Porticoccaceae bacterium
AAGGGCAATTGCATGCAGCAGGTAAAATTGCTCCTCGAAACCCTGGAGAATAAAGTTAACGCCCAAATCGAAATCGAAATTGCCGAGGCCAGGGAGATGGTAGTTGTTCTAAAAAACCGGATCGAGAGCATGGCTGAATTCGACGTACTAAACGAAGAACACAAAGAGCAGATTTCCCGCCCGTTTGACGCGTTCAATGCCGGCATTGAACGCCAGAAACTGATTGCCGTTATCCGGGACACCCTGCGCCGGTTTGAAGAAAGTGAGTACCAGCGGTTGCTTTCAAAGATGACAAGCTGGGCTCAACCAAAGCCTGAACCTGTGCCGGTACCCGGCGGAGCTTCTGCCCCGGAACCCGGTCTGAAACCCAAGCCTCAGGAGAAGAAAAAACCGCGCATTGAGTATGTGTCCAGCCGTAATGTAAAGGTCTCATTCGACAAGGCCTGGCTGGCCGACGAGGCCGATGTGGAACGTTACCTGGAATCCATGCGTGAGGCGCTGCTGGATGAAATCCGCAAAGGAAAAAGGATTCAAATATGATCACAAACCTGACTCTGAAGAACTTCACACTCTTCAAAGAGTTGTCCATCGACTTTTCCGCCAAGATTAACGTGATTATTGGGGAGAACGGCACTGGTAAAACCCATTTGCTCAAAGCGGCCTATGGGCTTTGCGCGGGTGCCCCCCTGTTTAAAAATAAACCTGAAACCAGCGAAGAAGACCTCGAAGCAACGCTGACAGCCAAGCTGCTCCGCCTCTTCATGCCGCTGGATGACAAACTCGGTAAGCTCCATCACCAGGGCGCCGCTGATCAAGGCTACCTATCGGCCCGGTTTGCAGGTGGGCAAAACATTGCCGCCACCTTTTTTAACAACTCAAAGGCGCTGGCCATCCAAGATCGCACCGACTATGAGCAATACCAGGCTGATGCAGTATTTATCCCAACTAAAGAAGTCCTTTCGTTCATGAAGGGATTCAACAGTTTGTATGAAAAATACGGACTATCCTTTGACCAAACCTATCAGGACATATGCCTGCTCCTGGATCTCCCCGAGGTTCGCCCGGAAACCTTGCATGAAAAATCCAAATGGGCCATGGCTGAGATCGAAGGCATATGTGGCGGTCGTTTTGTTTTTTATGGCGGCGGAAAGGTTACCTTCAAAACAGAAAATGCGGAATATTCTGCCAACGCCATGGCCGAAGGATTCCGCAAGGCCGGTATGCTCTCGCGGCTTCTGGAGACTGGCGCGATCCAGCCCGGCATCAGCGGCCCGCTATTTTGGGACGAACCTGAAGCCAATCTGAATCCCAAGCTGATGCAGATGCTCGTGCAAATCCTTTTGGAACTGTCACGTAACGGCCAGCAAATCATTATAGCAACCCATGACTACTTTTTGCTCAAATGGCTTGATCTGAAAATGGGCAAGGAAGACCATGTACTTTATCACGCGATCTACCACGGTGAAGGAGGCAATATCTGTGTGGAGAGTGTTGATGACTTTCGCGCCATTTTTCCAAACCCTATTGCAGACACTTTCAACGACTTGACCAAAGAACAGGTGAAGAAGAAGATGGGAGGGTTGGGTAAGTGAAGCTGAAAGAGCGTGATATCGAAATTGATTTCACAGATGCCATTGATGCCATCGTGTTCG
Source organism: Porticoccaceae bacterium (assembly GCA_050175615.1). GTDB lineage: Bacteria > Pseudomonadota > Gammaproteobacteria > Pseudomonadales > Porticoccaceae > CAYXXZ01. The sequence continues at coordinate 1,653 of JBFXIU010000394.1, forward strand.
ACCAGATGAACCCGGATAAACCGAATTATCATGGCATTGGAGCGATGCATCGTGTCGATTTTGTTGTCGAATTTCAGGAAGCAATTGTTTTTGTGGAAGTGAAAGACCCCGGTAATCCTCTCGCCCAGGCAAAGGGTTTGGAAAAATTTATGAACGAGTTGAACAATGGCATACTGAGTTCAACGTTTGCCTCTAAATTCATCGACAGTTTTTTTTATCGTTGGGCAGAAGATAAGTTATCCAAGACAATCCACTACCTGAACCTCGTGACGCTGGAAAGCGAATTATTGCCAAATTTATCAGATGAGATCGCAGGGAAACTCTCTCCCTCCGGGAAAAACTCGCCTCGATGGCAGAGACATCCCGTTCAGAATTGTCAGGTATTCAATATTGAAACTTGGAATGAAAATTTTCCCAAGTGGCCGGTGTTCCGCCTGGCCGATGCGGCTGCCGGAGGAGAATAGCAGTATGGAAACAGCCAAACTTAAAAAATTCGCCCAGTACGCCCGGCGCAGCCTGATGGAACAGGTCTCGGCCAAGCTCAAAGTGGTGTTGACCGACAACAGCTCTGCCCGGCGGGAAAGCATTGAGGCCGTCAGGAAGCTTGAGGAAGCCATTAAGCTGCGTGGCAAAGGACAGGTTGTTGAGCGGGTGGCCTATATCTGGTTCAACCGTTTCTGCGCTTTGCGCTTTATGGACGTCAACCGCTACACCCGTATTCGCGTGGTTTCTCCGGCAGACCCCGGGCAGTTTCAGCCCGAGATTCTGGCTGAGGCCAAGATGGGGCATCTGGACGAAGAGATGGTGCCGGAAAAAACACGGCAGCAGATTTTTGCCTTGCTGGACGGCAAGGCACCCAGCCGGGACCCCCAGGGTGAAGCCTTTCGCCTGCTGGTGGTGGCTGCCTGCAACTTCTGGTACAAAGCCATGCCGTTCCTGTTTCAAAGGATCGATGACTACACCGAACTCCTGATGCCCGACGACCTGCTCTCGGGCAACTCCATCCTTGCTTATACCCGGGAGGCCATGACACCGGATGCCTGCGAGGATGTCGAGGTGATCGGCTGGCTCTACCAGTTCTATATTTCCGAGAAAAAGGATGAGGTGTTCGCCGGCCTGAAGAAAAATAAAAAGATCACGCCGGAAAACATCCCGGCCGCCACCCAGCTCTTCACCCCGCACTGGATCGTCCGGTATCTTGTGGAAAACTCCCTTGGTCGCCTGTGGCTGCTTAACCGTCCCGGCTCCGGGCTGGCTGGAAAGATGGACTATTACATTAAACCGGAACAGGCCGAAACGGATTTTTTGCGCATCGGCCAACCCGAAGAGATCAAGATCTGTGATCCGGCCTGCGGTTCCGGCCACATGCTCACCTATGCCTTTGACCTGCTTTACGCCATTTACGAGGAGGAGGGCTACGAGTCTGCCG
>JBFXIU010000395.1:0-3080 GCA_050175615.1 Porticoccaceae bacterium
CATGACTGCATCTGGCAAAACCTCCTTTTTCGGCTCATATCCTCTGCGATCCGTTCTTAATGAAGTTGCCCCCTTGGAGTGCATGGATATCGGCGCCCGAGGGGGGCCGACAAAAGATCTTCTGCCTCTGGCTGAAGCTGTGCACCTTTATGGTTTTGAACCCGACAAAACAGAATGCACACGCCTCAATGATCAATTTTCCGCCTCACCCGCCCCTTTCGGATCCATGCGTTTTTTCCCCGTAGCCTTAAGTGAAAAGGGTGGCAAGCGCACTCTTAACCTGACGCGCCACCGGGGAGCTTCCACCTTGCTCACACCAAAACCGCAGGTTGGGGAAAGATTTTCCCGGTCCCGCTATACTGATATCGATGAACAGATTCCCATCGAGACTGTCCCGCTTGGTTCTTTCGCCACGGACAACAACCTCGATCAAACCTGTTTTTTAAAAATAGATGTCGAGGGCCTGGAACTGGAGATTCTTAAATCAGCCGAAAATCTTCTGAGAGACAGGCTGATGGTTGTCCGCACCGAAGTTGCTTTTTTGCCGATCCGCGAAGCCCAGCCCCTCTACTGCGATATTGACTGTTTCCTTAAGCAATTCGATTTTGTCCCCATGGGTTTCGGCGAACTTCATCACTGGCGCAGATTCTCAAGCGAGAAGCATTTGAAATGGACCCGGGGCCGAATTCCCTTTTCGCGCGGGCAGATTGCCCATGGAGACATGATTTTCTTTCGAGATCCTGATTCCATAGAAACAGACTCCGACCAAGGAGCCCGAGATGCTATCAAGTGCGCCTTTTTTGCCATCATTTATGGCTTTCTCGACCACGCCGCCTACCTGCTGACAAAACCTTCAACCACTGAATTATTGCAATCGATCCACCCATGTTCTATTGAGAAGGAACTAGCACGTGTCGCCAAGTTCCAAGCAAGCCAGCAAGGACGCATGGGCCTGTCACGCTGGTTCGGGAACAAAAGAAGAAACCGCCTCTGAATAATGGGTCGAATATCTGAACGTATCGCCATTTTTGGTCTGATCAGCAAGCACCCTGGAAGAAACAAGGGAGGCGTTGCCATGAGCGTTGCCCGCTTGGCACGCAGTTTTTCAGATGAAGGCTATGATGTCGATATTCTCATGCGCCGTCCATCAAAGGACCACTTCCTGCTCGAATCGCCCCCTGCCAAGATCAACTTTCGATTCTACTCCAGCAAATCAAAGCTCGCTCTGTTTTTTGGCCTGCTGATTTATGTCTTGCGCAAGAGTCCACATTCAATCCTGGCTCTGGATACGCGTGCCAACCTCATCGCCTCATGGCTCAAACTTATACCGGGACTACATATCAAGGTTTGGGCCAGCCTGCGCAATGCTCTGAACCAGAACAACATCAGCGATCTTCGAAAAATCGCCCGCCGCTGCGATGGCATCATACCAATATCAAACGGTTTAGCAAAAGATTTTATCGAAATGACAGGGGTTTCAGAAAAGAAAGTTCATGTCATCTCTAACCCTGTTGTCACCCCTGACCTTTATCAATTGGCATTCCAACGGGCGGATCATCCCTGGCTCCTGAATAAAGAATGCCCAGTTGTTATGGGAATCGGGAGGCTGACGCCGCAAAAGGATTTTGCTACGTTAGTGCGAGCGTTTGCCGAAGTGCGCAAAAATCGGGCGTGCCGGTTAATCATTTTGGGCGAAGGAGAACTTCGCACTGAACTCCAAAAACTTGCTGCTGAATCTGGAATCGCCGAGGATGTAGACTTTCCTGGCTTCAAAAAAAACCCCTGGTGCTGCCTCCGACACGCAGATGTCTTTGTGCTATCCTCTGCCTACGAAGGTTTCGGCAATGTTCTCGCCGAAGCTATCGCCTTGGGAGTACCTGCCATCAGCACCGATTGCCCTTCGGGTCCCAGTGAAATCCTTGAGGGCGGCCGGCTTGGCCCGCTGATTCCGGTAGGTGACGTTCACCAACTCGCAAACGCGATGGGACAAGTCCTGGACAACCCACCTAATTCTCAAACCTTAATCGAGTCGGCACAGAAATATCGGTATGACGTTTGCGGTGCCTGCTATCTGGAGGTCATGGGACTGACCATTGCACCCACCAATGCTGAGTTCAACTAAGCCTGAAGAGATTATACGGCTCCTCGCTGTTTCAAGTGGGTAGCCTAATCTCGAGCAGAACCATGAAAACTTTCTGTCGAATCCTGCACCAAGATTTTGAGAAACGTGGTAAATCCCTCGCAATAACGTTTTCTTAAACCACTATGCTTTTATCTATGTTTGAGACCCTCGTTAATAAATGGCGCCAGGACAGAAGAGAGTGTTTTTCATTCGCTTTGGGTTATGGAGGGCTCGGCCTTTTTTCCTTTGCAGTATTTTTCGACATTGCCTTGGCCAATAAAGCCCTCATTCTGCTACTCTGCGGATCAGCTCTTTCCAAGCGTCGTTGCTGGGATGTGCTTTTGCGCGACCCAATGTTACTCCTTTCCGCAGCTTTTTCACTGTACCTTGTGGGATGCACCTTACTTGCACTGAGCGAATTCCCTCTCCTCCAGGAGCAAATTCTCGACGCAGCGCAGAATTGGCCTATACGCGGATTTTTTGCCCTTCTTCTGCTTTCCGCGTGGATATCAAGAGACTGCCGTACCTTGATTCCCTGGGCCATGACATTAACTACCGCGGGTTTCCTGGCGCGGATTTTTTTTCGCCTTGACTGGCCAAATTTGGGTGACCAGTTCCAGGTTTTTTTGTCGGGAGAGTATCGCGCCAGTTTCGGGCATTCGTCGGTCAATCTCGGCACCTGGAGTGCGATTGTCCTATGGGGACTGGTTTTCCTGGCTCCGCGCTACCTGAGAAGGGTTAAGGGACTAGGGGCGATGATTGCGGGAACCTCGCTCTGGTGCCTTGCGAGCTCGGTTTCTTTTTTAAGTCTTTTATTCTCTCAAAGCAGGGCAGCATGGTTGGCAGCACTTGCGGTCATTCCTATCGGCTTGGCGATGTGGCTACTTTGGAATAGAAAATCGGAGCGCAAACCTGTCCGGCAACTGGCCCTCGCGATCGCCATAGTCAGCATCGTTCT
>JBFXIU010000396.1:0-3073 GCA_050175615.1 Porticoccaceae bacterium
GGGGTTGATTGAGATGACCGATCCTGACTCTCCCCGCAGCCCGGTACAGAAGTATCGGCTGACGGACAAGGGGCTTCGCCGGGGTAGCAAGCCATGACCCCGGAACTGCTGCTGCAGCATTTTAACCGGATCAGCGAAGCGCCGGATGCCATTCCGCGTCTGCGGCGGTTTATCCTTGATCTGGCGGTGCGGGGCAAGCTGGTGGAGCAAGACCCCAATGATGAACCGGCGGCGGAGTTGCTGAAGCGGATAGAGGCGGAGAAAGCAAGGTTGGTAAAATTGGGTTTGGCAAGGAGTGGGAAGTCGGTTGCCAAATTTGAAGAAAGTCCTTTCCGTTTGCCAAAATCGTGGCAATGGAGTCAGTTGGGCATAGTTGGGTTTATTAGCCCCCGGAATCTTGCGGAAGATGACCTCCTTACATCATTTGTTCCAATGCCCATGATTTCTGCTGATTATGGGGTTTCCAACCAACATGAAATTAGACCTTGGGGGGAAATCAAGAGCGGCTATACACATTTTGCAGAAGGAGATGTTGGTCTAGCGAAGATAACGCCTTGTTTTGAAAACGGCAAATCATCTGTTTTTAGGGGGTTAGCTGGTGGCATTGGAGCTGGGACCACGGAACTTCATATTGTTCGGCCTGTACTTCTGAGTGCTGATTACATAGTGATATTTTTGAAGAGCCCTTATTTCATCGGCACTGGCATTCCTAAAATGACCGGCACGGCCGGGCAAAAGCGCGTACCGACTGAGTATTTCACCACATCACCTTTCCCTCTACCACCCCTCGCCGAACAACAGCGCATCGTCGCTAAGGTTGATGAGCTGATGGCGCTGTGTGATCAGCTGGAGGCAGAGCGTAACCAGCGTGAAACCCACCGCGATAAACTGGTGGTGGCCAGCCTGAACCGGATCAGCACTTCAACAGCAGAAGAGGCCACACAGGCGGCCCGTTTCCACCTTAACCATCTCCCGCGCCTGACCACCAAGCCCGAGCATATCAAACAACTGCGCCAGACCATCCTGAACCTGGCTGTGCGTGGCAAGCTGGTGCCGCAAGACCCCAATGATGAACCGGCGGGGGAGTTGTTGAAGCGGATTCAGGCGGAGAAAGACAAGAACCTTTTAACGCAAAGACGCAAAGGCGCAGAGAAAGGCAAAAGCGGGTTTGATTCTCGTTGCGACGTTGCGGCGTTGCGTGAGACTGCTTTTGATTTGCCGGTTGGCTGGGAGTGGACAACTCTCGGTGAACTTTCCAGTAATATTCATTACGGCTATACAGCCTCCGCCGATCACACAAACAAGGATGTTAGACTGCTTAGAATTTCAGATATTCAGGATAATAAAGTAGTTTGGGAAACAGTGCCTGGATGTGAAATCGAAGCAAAACTGATTGATAACTATGCATTAAATAATGGGGATCTGCTTATAGCACGAACTGGTGGGACAATTGGAAAAACATATTTGGTTGAAAATCTCAATTTATGCTCTGTTTTTGCATCTTATCTTATTCGTATAGTACCGAATAAATTAACCTTTCCAAAGTATGTCAAAGTTTTTGCTGAATCACCTGTTTATTGGCAGCAACTGCATGAGAAAAGTATGGGGACTGGGCAGCCTAATGTAAACGGTACAGCCTTAAGCGCTCTCAAAATCCCCCTCCCACCTCTCGCCGAACAACAGCGTATCGTTGCCAAGGTGGACGAATTGATGTCCCTCTGCGACCAGTTGGAGGCGCAACTGGCCATCACCGCAGCCGACAGCCGTCGTCTGCTGGAGGCGGTGCTGCGGGATGCGCTGCAACCAAGCACGGTGGCAGCCTGATGAAGATGAGCAAGGCCGATTTTCTGCGGTGGTTCAACCGCAGTTTCTGGAAGGCCTTTACGCGCAGCATTTTCCCAATTGAAATCCCCAAAACTCAAGCCGACAAGAACGCCTTAGTCGAATCAGTCTATAGCGACATTGCTTCAGCCCGATATGCACCCGGTATCCCTGAGACAGAGCTGGTCATGAACAAGGGCTACGGCGTAGCCCGCACGGTACCTGTTTTCAGCATGCGGGACTATTGCGTCTACTACTTCTGCATTAAGGAGTTGGAAAAAACGCTATGCGGCAACAGAACTCCTAACACCTTTGGTGGATGGACTCTGGGCGGCCAGTTACGCATCGATGAGGAGAGTGAAATTGAAAGCGAAGCCACTGAATATGGCCGCTATTCGTTCAATCCAAGTGCATGGACCCAGGCGTTCGGTCAGTTTAATGCTCTTCTGTTCGCCCAGCTTGATCCAGGCCACTACAATTATGTTTTGCAACTTGATCTGGCAAATTTCTACGATTCTGTACGTCTCGACATCCTTGAACGCTGGATACGCGAGCATTCACCCCCAGAAAAAGGCTGGATTATAGCGCTGCTATTTTATCTGCTTAACCACTGGAACCGTCGCAACACCGGGTTGCATCCACAGGCGGTTGGCCTACCACAAGATGCCCTGGCTGATTGCTCACGCATTCTGGCAAATTTTTATCTGCAAAAGTATGACTCCTTTGCAGCAGGCATTTGCAAACAGGCAGGGGCAACCTATTTTCGCTATGCAGACGACCAGATGACTCTGCTGAATGATGTTAGCAAGATTGATAATATCTTGCTGTTACTGACGCGGAACCTGGATCGGTTTGGGCTGCGTATAAATCAGAAAAAGGTGAAAATCTGGAAGTCATCAGATTTGATAGAGCACCGTTGTCGCTACATTCAGGCCATTTTCGCCAATAAAGGCGACAATAAAGATCCTGCTCTGGTCCGTAAATTTGTTGATGCATATCTTGCTATAAGCCCATCAGATCTTACTGAAACATGGAATGGTGGCATGCCGCTGCTTAACCGCCTAATATGGGCCAAGCTGGAGTCACTGCCAAGCAGCCTCTTGAATAAGGTCATGGTACGCCTGACTGCTGTGCCATTCTTACTGCAAGCGGATGCAAAAAAAATCAAGAGGTTGAAAATGCTTAACGCATTGCGTACGGCCCCCATTGACCTGAATAAGCGCATAAAAACAATCGCTGCTAAATCAGTACA
>JBFXIU010000397.1:0-3071 GCA_050175615.1 Porticoccaceae bacterium
AATGAGCCCGCTATAAAGCAGATGCCCAGGGCTTGTTGGAAACGCCGCATTTGTTAACGCCCTTTAAGCACCGTATCTAGACGCTGCTGCAGTTCTGGAGCCAATGGTTTCAAAGGCACACCAATGATGGACTCAAGCTCAGAGACCGAAGCGATGCCCTGCGCGAGACGGATCCGCCCTTGTGCATCTTCCCAAATCATGGCTGGTGTACCGCTAAGACCGGCGCCGACCATCAGGCGATTTGCTTGCTCGATCTGGTGCTTGGCCGAGTCATAACGATCAGTGTGCGCTGGGTCGTCGCCCGATTCCGGCGTGCTACCGTTCATGAATGCACTCATCAAGGCATAACTGTCTTGCCCGGCAAGCACTTGCGCGCCCTGTTCCCAACTATCCTGTCCAAGAAAAGCGACCGGTACCCAATGGATTGGTTGTCCTGCTCGCATTGTTGGTTCGAGCACTTGCCAAAGTAAGTGGCAATACGGACATTGCATATCAACCAGAACGTACACGGCATGTGGCGCTTGAGCCTGCTGGCCAGGCTTGACTTTAGGCGGGACAACAGGCGTCAGTGTTTTCAGTGCGTCAAAGACCTCAGACGCCTCGAGCGCCGCCGGCAACTTCTGGTCTGCAGCATCATCGAACCGGTTGGTGTACTGGCGCAGGTAAGACAGCGTCAAGTCGTTATCTGGATTGTCGTAGAGCGAGCCGACCAGCATCCAATCATCGGGAGCCAATGTGTAGACAACGAGTTGTTGGCCACCCTTTTGGACCACCCATCCTGTAAGCCCTTCTCGCACCGTAAATGTGCGCACAACATGATCTTCCTTCTCGACAAGCAAAGCCGCGACGTTGGCCGGGGGCGACACCGGATCCGCCTCGGTTCTGGCCATGCTGGGCAAGAAAGCAAGCCCAACGATAAACGTCGCAAACCAGCGCTTAACCCAAGGGCCAAGAATTTGCGTTTGTTCGACCTTAGTCATTGCCAACCTGTTGTGCTTTGGCCAGCAAATGAATCTGAGCTTTGGCAGCCACATTTATTGTCAGCGCCACCAGATCATAGGTGTTCTTAACATTGGCACGCAACGGATCATCAAGCGGTGGAAAAGCATCAAAGAACGCCTGCAAATCATCAGGATGGTGGTGAAAATCATCTTGTGCGACATTCTGCCGGTTGAAAATGATGATCTTTTTGGCTGTGTTGACCTTGTCCTGCAGCAGGAAAAATGCCAGGGCATATTGATCGGCAAACAGCTCCTGGTCTTTGCCTGGCTTGATTGAAGGCATATTTCCGAGCGATGCCTGGTGCAAAGCGGCGCAATGTCCAAACTCATGCGCAGCCAGGTAATAGGTGATCTCGCCTTTCGTAAACAGCCCGGTCGACTCGTATCCGGCCAAAAAAGCAGGATTGCTGGTGTCAAAGGTCATCAGGCATGCCGCTGTACGCTTGCCGTCCAAGACAGCGTCACGATAGTAATGCAGCGCGATACTTTGATCGGGGCTATGAGGGCCGTGCTCAACGCTTGCATCGGTTCTTCGGCCAAAAAACTGAGCCACGTTCGGGCGTGATGAATCAAGAATATCGCCACTTAGCGGGCTGCGTTCGCCTTGATGATAGCTTTGGATCATTCGCTGAAACGTCGTGCTCATTGCTAGCCGAAAGTCATTGTTTTTGGCCTGCTGTGCTCCGACCGGCGCCACTAGCGTGCTGGCCAGGACCAAAGCGCTTAATGCAAAACTGATATAACGTTTCATGTTGACTCCTTTACAGACTATCCTGCCCGGCTTTCTTATCCAGGTTCACTGAATCACGCGGTCCTGGGGGCAAGACTGAGTCGATCTGTTTTCTGAGCTGCTCGAGGAACTGTTCATAGTTGGCCGCCTCATTGGTGCAGGTTTGGACACGGTCAGGTTGCGCCAGCTCGCCGGTAACATCACGCAGGGCTTGCCACAATGACGAGCCCAATGCCTCACAAATCAACTGGGCCTTATCGAAACTTGGCGGCAATCGCTTTCCATTCTCAAGTGAAGAGATGAATGAAGGGCTAAGGTTTGCTGCGCGTGCGAGCGTGACTTGATTCATGTTGCGTTGCCTACGGTGCTCCCGGACCCACTGTCCAAAGCCATCCGATAGTGTTCCTTCCCCTTTTGTAAGCATATTCATTATATTAATCGTGATTACATAAAAACAAAAATCAAGCGGCTTTTCGTCTGCGTAACCGCACTATAAAGCCAAAACCCGTAGCCAGCCAGGCACAGAGCTGGCGCTAGCGGCAAGGCCTGCGGGTTGGTGAGGTAGGGTGATCGCTTCAGCAGCTTGAGTATGCTAACTTGCCAAATCAAATGACCAACGACGGCACACAACAGTGCCGGCACGACCAGGGGCCCGAGCAGTAAGCCCAGAGCCAGGCCAAGATAGACATCACCCACACCGACACTACCAATGCCCAGGGCGCGACCAACAAATGCGTTGAGCCCAAACGTAACAAGCGCCAGCAACATACCTATCACGCCGGCCAGACCATAATAGGCGCTGTGTTCGGCTACCAGAACCCACAGGCCCGCGCATGCAAATAGGGCTAACAGGTGAAGATCGCTTACCACTCGATGGGCAAGGTCAGATAGGCTCAATTGAACAGCGACAACAAACAATGCCAGCGCGATAAGATAAACAGAAGGTTGGGGGCTAAGCAAATAAAATGCCACGAGGCCCGTTACAGCGCTGGCCAGATCCCAGGGGCAAAACCACCGAAAGGAAGCGCGCTCGGACATGGCGGGCTGATCTGATTGCCAGTGCCTGTATGCAAAATAGAAAATGCGTGCGACGGGCCCCAAGCTTAGCGCGCTAATCAACGCTAAACACCACGCAATCAAGTGCTGCTCACTTGCACTGAAAACCATCGAGCCAATGCTCGCAAGGCACAGGCTGGCCACAACGGATACGCGCTTGTGGTCAGAAATCATCCCACTCATACCGCGATTGTGCAATCGTGCGTGGTTTTTGGCGCTCAATTAGCGTTGGGGTGTGGGAAGAAAAAGAACGATCAGCGTACTCGGGTTGGCATGCCGACCAA
>JBFXIU010000398.1:0-3066 GCA_050175615.1 Porticoccaceae bacterium
GCCGTTACAAATCCTTGTTTTTGGTTAAGTTGTAGCACTTGTTAAGTGATACCAAGATGACTCAGCCTCTTTTTTTGAAAGAGAACGATGAAGGCATTTAGATTAACCCTCGAAGCACCGAGGCCTTTCTGCGTTAGAGAAAGCACCGTGCCATGTAGGGATGTGGTGGCGCGCATCCTGTTTTCGTGCCCTTCGGCCATCCCTGACCGAAGCCCGCCATGGCGGGAGTGGCACTCTAAGCATCCTGTTTTCGTGCCCTTCGGCCATCCCTGACCGAAGCCCGCCATGGCGGGAGTGGCACTCTAAGCATCCTGTTTTCGTGCCCTTCGGGAAATACAGGGCTCTTCATCGTTGCTTCCCGCAACCTGAAACGCGTTTGGCCTTAGGCGTCGAATGTCTTTAAGAGCCTCTCACTCGGGAGGGAAGCTCGAAAAATCCGTCATTCCAGCGTAGGCGAGAATCCAGCGCCTTGATTTTTTATGGGTACCCGCTTTCGCAGGGACGATGAATCACGGGTATTTCGAGGTGCCTGGGAGATCTTCAAGCTCCGTTGCTTACTCGCACGGACTCCTTCAAGCACCGGCAATGCTTACCCTTGGCTTTTATCTGGCTTGCTTTGAAGCGCTTTTACTCTTTGGTGTAGTACCACCATTGGCCGTCAATCTTTACCCAATGCTCTGGCAGCACGTTGGTGATTTTGCCCACATCAATGGTGCGCACACCGGGCATGTTGAAGTTGGTTTTGTATGTCCATGCGGTGAGCACTTTGCAACTCGAATCGCTATCACAGTTAACTTTGGCCACCTTAGCCGAATAGAGTGTGAATCGCTGGGGGTGGGTGAGCGCATAACGCTCTTCACTCACTCTTTGGCGATAAGCAGGCGTCATGAAGCTGTAAACCGCTTTCATGTCGTTTTTCTCGTAGGCTTTGGCTCGGGCTTCACTGCGGGCAGTAACCGCTTGCTCTGGCGTTTGCTGGCTTGCCACTGCTGTTGTTTTCGGTAACTCGGCACAGCCTGCTGTCAATAGCAAACCGCTAATCGCCGCGCCTAACAAAAAGGTGCGCGCTGCCCGTTGAGACGTGATTGTTTTTTTCTGCACGATTTTTTCCTCTTTTTAATGATGTTTGACTCAGAGTACACCCTGTGTTGGGAGCAAGCGATCCGCCAGCAAGCTTGTTGATGAGGGATGCTTGGGTGCCACTCAATCAGCCCGATTTTCCTTTTGGGAACCTCGAAAACCCTTTTTTTCGAGGCGTCCATTGGGGTAAAAGGGTCTAGATTTTATGGATTTGCTTGATTTGTCTTTAACTCAGGGCTTGTCTGCTTGGCGTCTGACCGCCCAATGCCGACATAGTTCGCGCTCTGTTCCAGTGATTCGAGCGAGGACATGCGCTCGCGCATTTCGCGGGTGATGTCGCCGAGGTCTTTGGGGTTTTTAAGGACGCGCGGCGTAATCATGACCAGTAGCTCTGTTCGATCATCTGTTTTGGTGGTTGTGGAGAAAAGATTCCCAAGGACGGGGATGTCACTAAGGTAGGGAATGCCACTCTTGCCGTTACTGACGTTGTTTTTAATCAAGCCGCCCAGCGTGACTGTTTGCCCTGAGTGGACTTCGACCTTGGTATCGATTTGCCGTTGCAAGAAGGATCGCTGCCCGGTGGCACTATCGACCGCACCGACATCGGTTACAGCCTGCTTGATATTCATGCGCACCATGCCGCCTGCGTTAACCGACGGCGTGACGGATAGCACCACGCCGGTATCCTTATAGGTAATCGAATTGGAAACAATGCCCGAGGTAATAATGGACTGCGCCGACTGGATCGGCTGCTGATTACCGACCTGAATATTGGCGGTGTTGTTGTTCAGCACCAATACAGACGGGGAAGAAATAACCTTGACAAGCGATTTTTGCGCCAATGCACTGAGTACGGCGCGTACCGCTCCCTCTCCGTTCGTGATGGCATAAGAAAATCCGGGCTGACTGGGGGCAATCGCGCCGGTCGAATTGAAATTAAGGCCTGCAGAGCCAGTCAGGCCGCTACCCAGTGACCCTTGCAAATACCACTCCAAACCATACTGCAAGTTGCCGGTTAGTGAGACTTCGATGATGCTGGCTTCGATTAGCACCTGGAGCGGTTGCACATCCAAACGACGCAACGCATTGGCTATTTTTTGATAATCCTGCCGGCGTGCATAGATTAATAGTGCGTTGTTCTGATTATCTGCAACCACTTTTATTTCACTACCACTATCGCCCTTGAGGCTGACATTGGCAGCGCCTTTATCACTTGCGTTGTTTGAAGCAGCTCCCGCGCTGCCCGTCAACATGCCTGAACCGCCGCCGGTACCTGAACTGTTCGTGCCACCTAGACCACCATTCGACGCGGAACTTGACCCCAGCAGGGCGTTATTTGAATTACCCATGATTGAGGATGCGCCCGAATCACCACTCGAACCACCCGAGCTGGATATCGAAGATGTTTGCAACCCGGGGGCAACGCCGCTATCCGCAGACGCAGTGGATGAGCCACCCGACCCGCCGCCACCATAAATTTGATTGAGCAGTTCGGCCAGATGCGCCGCTGAACCATGCTGAACGGGGTAAACATATAAGGCAGGTTCTAGGCTGTTTTCTGGTGGTTTGTCGAGACGGTCGATCCACATTTTGATCGTGTCCAGATAATGTGCTCGCGGGGTGACAATCAGCAGGCTATTGAGCCGCTTGAGCGGGAGAACTTTAACCAAGCCAGATAACGAGCCTTTCGCTCCTTCGCCATTCGCCAACAGGGCATCGACCGCACTGGCGATTTCACTAACCGAGCCGTATTCAACAGGGAAGATACCCACAGACATACCCTTGAGCATATCGATATCGAAGCTGTGAATAATGCTCATCCAATCATTTATCTGCGCGCCAGTGCCCGCCAGCATTAAAATATTACGGGCACTATCAACCCGCACAAACGCCTGCGGTGGCGCCAGTGGCTTTAGGATCTCGGCCATTTGTTTGGCTGCTATATAGTGCAGGGGCACAATCACGGTGGAATAACCCGCTGGGATT
>JBFXIU010000399.1:0-3063 GCA_050175615.1 Porticoccaceae bacterium
GCCGCTTAGGCGAAACAGCAAACCATCCGTAATCTCAATATCAGGATATTGAACACTACCTGTTAGTCGGCTTCTCTCGACAAGAAATCAGCCACACTTGGACTCACCGCAGTTCAAACAAGTCATGCAACCATCCATCAAAATCATGGCCTTGGTCATGCACTTGTTGCAAAGCTGCGCGCCATCAGGAAAAGGGCTGTCGGTTTTCTCCTTTGGCTGGGTTTTGCCTTCGAACTCGGCGCGTTTTTCATCCATGATTTTGCGTTGATGCTCGGAAATTTCCGGATCTTCAATCAGGCCGATGCTCTTCATGTGGGTTTCGAGGCATTCGCCAATTTCCGCCACCAACGAAGGCATAAATTTGCCGCCTTTTTTGAAGTAGCCGCCCTTGGGGTCGAATACCGCTTTCATTTCTTCCACCAGGAAGGTGCAGTCGCCGCCTTTGCGAAATACCGCCGAGAGAACGCGAGTCAGGGCGACAACCCACTGGAAGTTGTCCATGTTTTTGGAGTTGATGAACACTTCAAAGGGTCGGCGCTGTTCGTGATCGGTATTGGGGTTGAGAATGATGTCGTTGATGGTGATGTAGAGGGCGTGCTCCGACAACGGGGTTTTGATTTTGTAGGTGGTGCCGTGCAGGGTTTCGGGGCGGTTGACGTTTTCGTCCATGGTTTGCACGGCGCGGTCGAGCTCCGCCTTGGCGGCGTCGTTGGCGGCCTTTTGAACCTCCGCTTCAACGGCGGGCGTAATCACCTTGTAAGAGACAATTTTTTTATCGAGTTTGACAGTCATAATCAGAATTTCCCGTAGTAGCCTTCTTTGAGGGCGTCAAAAAGATTGGCGGCGGTGTGCATTTCGCCGTCGTATTCCACCTCTTCATTGCCTTTCAGTTCCACGGTGGTGCCGTCTTCGAGGGTGAATTGGTACTTGGTGTTTTCCAGGTCTTTTTCTTTCACCAGTACGCCCTGGAAGGCTTCCGGGTTAAAACGGAACGTGGTGCAGCCTTTGAGGCCTTTTTCGTAGGCGTGCAGGTAGACATCCTTGAAGTCTTCAAAGGGGAAGTCGGTGGGAATATTGATGGTTTTGGAGATGGACGAATCCACCCATTTTTGCGCCGCCGCCTGCACGTCGACATGCTGAAGGGGCTTGATATCTTCCGAGGTGACAAAGTAGCTGGGCAGTTCTTCGCCGGGCTTGTCTGAATAGGGCATGGCGTGGGCATTGATGAGCTCCCGGTAGGCCAGCAGTTCATAGGAGAACACGTCGACCTTTTCCTTGGATTTTTTGCCCTCGCGAATCACATTGCGGGAGTAATGATGGGCAAAGCTGGGCTCAATACCGTTGCTGGCATTGTTGGCCAGGGACAGTGAAATAGTGCCCGTGGGTGCAATGGAGCTGTGGTGGGTAAAGCGGCTGCCAACGGTTTCCATTTCCTTGACCAGTTCGGGGGCAACGCTGGCAATGCGTTTCATGTAGTTGCTGTATTTGGCGTGAAGCACCTTGCCTTTGACTTTGTCGCCCACTTTATAACCGTCTTTTTCCATTTCAGGACGCAGGTAAAGCATATGGGGACTGACCTCAAACTCCTCTTCCATAATGGGGGCGGATCCCTTTTCCTTGGCCAGGTCGAGGCCGGTGCGCCAGCCCGACAAGGCCATTTCGCGGCTGATTTTTTCAGTGAATTCCAGGGATTTTTCGCTGCCGTAGGGCATGCGCAGCATGGTCATGGTCGAACCCAGGCCGAGGAAGCCCATGCCGTGGCGGCGCTTGCGGGTGATTTCGTTGCGCTGCTGCTCCAGTGGCAGGCCGTTGATTTCCACCACGTTGTCGAGCATGCGGGTAAACACGGCAACCACTTCCCGGTAGCTGTCCCAGTCAAAGCGGGCTTTGTCGGTAAAGGGGTTCTGGACAAATTTGGTCAGGTTGATGGAACCCAGCAGGCAGCTGCCGTAGGGAGGCAGCGGCTGTTCACCACAGGGATTGGTGGCGCGAATGTTTTCGCAGAACCAGTTGTTGTTTTCGTCGTTGACCTTGTCGATAAGAATAAAACCCGGCTCGGCGTAGTCGTAGGTGGAGGTCATGATGACATTCCAAAGCTTGCGCGCCTGCACCGACTTGAACACTCGACAGGCCACCCTGCCGGTGTTGTCTTTGACGTAAGAGGTGTTGTCGGGCACATCGCGCCAAACCACCTGGCTTTCATCGCTGAGATCCAGCTTGCTGCCCTTGGCTTCTTTTTCCGTAATGGGAAAACAGAGCGCCCAATCGCTGTCATTTTTCACCGCTTCCATAAACTCGCGGGTAATCAGCAGCGACAGGTTGAACTGACGCAGGCGACCATCTTCACGCTTGGCGCGGATAAAATCGACCACATCGGGGTGGCTGACATCAAAGGTGCCCATTTGGGCGCCGCGGCGGCCACCGGCGGACGACACGGTGAAACACATTTTGTCGAAAATATCCATAAACGACAACGGTCCGGAAGTATAGGCGCCAGCGCCGGACACATAGGCGCCGCGGGGGCGCAAGGTGGAGAATTCGTAACCGATGCCGCAGCCCGCCTTGAGGGTGAGGCCGGCCTCAAGATTTTTCTCCAGAATGCCCTGCATGGAGTCGGGGATGGTGCCAGACACGGTACAGTTGATGGTCGAGGTGGCGGGTTTGTGTTCCTGGGCGCCAGCGTTGGAAATAATGCGACCAGCGGGAATGGCGCCGTTGCGCAGCGCCCACAGGAAGCGCTCGTACCATTTCTCGCGACGATCCTCCTTCTCGACACCCGCCAGGGCGCGGGCAACCCGTTTGTAGGTGCCGTCGATATCAGTATCCACAGCGTTGCCGTGCTTATCCTTGAGGCGGTATTTTTTATCCCAGATATCTTCTGAGGCTGACTGCAACTTGATATCGATGCTGGCAGCAGATTTGGCTGTTTTGATGGCTTCTATAGACATGGCATTCGTATTCTAATGATGGGGAAATTTACCCTGCAGCCCAATAGTGGCCACAAGCACTAAAAACACAACATATAGTGGCAATGGAAAATAAAAATATCAAGTATTGTATTTT
>JBFXIU010000400.1:0-3056 GCA_050175615.1 Porticoccaceae bacterium
ATGTACACAAATACCCAGGTACCGATGATGGAGACAACTTGGATCCATGCCTGACGAGGATTGCCGTAGAAGAGTCCATCCACATTATTGATGGCGGCGCTGGCGAAAAGCCCGGTTGCAAGAGCGCCCCATGTGCCTCCAAGACCGTGAATGCCGACCACGTCAAGGGCATCGTCATAGCCAAGCTTGCCCTTCATGAACACGCCGCCGTAGCAGACAAGACCACCAACGAACCCGATAAGCATGGCGGGCAGAATTTCAACATACCCCGCGCCAGGTGTAATGGCTACCAGCCCGGCCAGCGCGCCCGATATTGCGCCGAGGCTCGTGGGCTTGCCAGTGTGCTTCCATTCGATGAGCATCCAGCCGAGAATACCGCAAGCAGAGGCCATATGTGTCGTCACCAGGGCCTGTCCGGCAAGGGCGCCGGCGGCCAGGGCGCTGCCCGCATTGAAACCGAACCAGCCGAACCAGAGGATACCGCCGCCAAGCAGGGTCAGGGGAAGACTGTGAGGGCTGTGCTGCGTTCCAGTGGACAACCGCGGTCCAAGAGCCTGCGCGCAGGCCAGGGCCGCAGCGCCGGAAGACATGTGCACAACCGCGCCGCCCGCGAAGTCAAGAGCGCCCATGGAGCCCATCCAGCCGCCGCCCCACACCCAGTGAGCCATGGGTGAGTATACGCATATGAGCCAAAGTCCGGAAAAAAGGAGCATGGCGGAAAAACGCATGCGTTCAGCGTAGGCGCCTGAAATCAGGGCAACGGTAAGTACCGCGAACATGCACTGAAACCCCATGAAAACAGTGTGCGGCAGTTGAGGGGCCATGGGGGCGGATTCACCGCCGACGCCCTTCAGAAAGAGATAATTGAGATTGCCGATCAGTCCGCCCACGTCATCGCCAAAAGCCAGGGTGTACCCCACAAAGGCCCACAGGACAGAGATAAGTCCCAAACAGGCATAGCTGTGCATATTCGTGGAAAGTACATTGCGTGCGCGAACCAAACCACCGTAAAAAAGGGCCAGAGCCGGGGTCATTAACATGACCATAGTGGCGCAGATAATGATAAATGCGGTATCTGAGGCGTTCATACGGGCATCCTTGATCTTTACGGCCAACCTTGCCGCATCGCGTGAAAATCTTCAGTTGATGCAGCATCGGCGTACCGTGTTGACTGAACCTCTTCGACGGATCGGCGCCAGATCCGTCACAACGACACACTGTCGTTGCCAGTACATACCCACTTAGGCATTATCCATGCCAAAGGCGAAAACCACCTGCGCATCTTAAACTAACATGCTAATATTAATTAATATTTTTTCCATGTCTATGACCTTCCTCCTCACGACCTCTCACTTTGCCTTTTATTTTTTTACAATTTTGTAGAAAAATTTTATCGACAGTCGGAGGGCCACGGGCTTCAAAAGAGATGCTTTAATAAAATTCAATTATATCACATAAATATATTATTTTTTTAAAAATATACGTTTTTGTAGATTCATGTATGAAAAAGAGCGAATTCAGCCCAAGAAAAGCGATAAGCCTGAAGCAGCAAGCTGTTTCAGGCTTATCAAGTATGTGCGCACGATGGCCAAATAAAATTACAAAAACGTAGATTTTTCGGCAGAGGTCCTTTGCGCTGATTCCTCACAGCAGGGGAAAAAATACGGCAAAATTCATGTAACAGCGCATTTTTATATAAAAAATATCAAAATATGCAAGCAGCCAAAGGCGTTGCCGCAAGTATTTTACAGGCGCTCCCGCTTAAGCCGGAACTCCTTGTAATTGATGCCATATTTTTTCATGCGCAAGGCCATTATCCTTTCAGTCAGCCCAAGACTGGCGGCGGCCTTTCCCATCTGGCCCTGGCTGAACTCAAGAGCTTCCACAATGGAGGCGCGCTCCAGCTCGTCCAGCTGATCCTGCAAGCTGCCGGAGAATCCCGGCCGCAGGGTACACACATTTTCTCCATTTACAGTGGTGCAGTGGGCACCGTGCAAAGCGGGCGGCAAGTGCTGGGGCAGCACCAAGCCTTCACGGCCAAGAAGAAGCACTGCCCGCTCCATTACGTTTTCCAGTTCACGGATATTGCCCGGCCAGGCATAGCGTTGCAGCATATCCATGACGGCCAGGGAAAGGCGCACATTTTCACGTCCATTGGTCTGCGCGAACTTTTTGATGAAGTGGTTGGCAAGAGGCAGAATATCCTCTGGACGGCCACGCAGCGGAGGAAGATATATGGGAAAAACATTGAGGCGATAAAAGAGGTCCCGGCGGAACGTTTCCTGATTGACCATATGTTCAAGATTTCGGTTGGTTGCGGTAATGAAACGCACATCAACATAATGTGTTTCCATACCGCCCAGACGTTCAAAAGCTCTTTCCTGCAAAACCCGCAGAAGTTTGGCCTGCGTCATGAGCGAAAGTTCGCCGACTTCATCCAGAAACAGCGTGCCGCCGTTGGCCAGTTCAAAGCGGCCCTTGCGGGTTGCATTGGCCCCTGTGAACGCGCCGCGCTCGTGCCCGAAGAGTTCGCTTTCGATAAGGCTTTCAGGCAAGGCCGCGCAGTTGAGCGAAATAAAGGGCTTGTTGGCGCGTGCGCTGCCAACGTGTATGGCCCGTGCCGCCAATTCCTTGCCAGTACCTGATTCGCCTTGCAAAAAAACCGTTGTAGCTGATGGCGCAACCTGAGCTATCTGCGCATAAACCTTTTGCATTCCTTCTGAATTTCCGACAAATCCCCTGGGGCGTAATGGCGATGAGGTCTCTTCATCCATTCTTCCCTGAGTTTCCAGGGCAGAATGCCCCAACAGGGTGGAGACAATAGTCAAAAGGCGCATTTCATCTTCAAGCGTTGCATCATCCACCAGCAAATGGTCCACAGACAGCGCGCCCACCACCTGATCGTTGAGCCGTATGGGAACGCAGAGGAAGGATATTCCTTCTTTGCCCAAGTCCCGTGAGCGGGTGCGGTTAAGAAAAAGCGGTTCTTCAGACACATTGGAAATATACATGGGGCGGCCACTTTCAATAACCCGGCCCGTGATCCCCTCGCCGCG
>JBFXIU010000401.1:0-3056 GCA_050175615.1 Porticoccaceae bacterium
CATGGCCAAGGCCCAGCGTGCCGGCACCGACTACAACACGATTAGCTACCATGCGGCCGGCTTTGAACGCGTACACTTTGCTGTTGAGCCGATAAGCTGGGGCCCTAAAATCGACTTGCCTTACGAGAAGCAAGTCAGCGAGCATGATCGCGGCGCACTGGCACGCAAAAAGGGGCGAATATTGCCCTGGGGCGAACCCTTGCGATTTGCCCATGAGTTGCGAATACATTTCTATCGCAGCATAGAGCGCGCCTTCGAGCAACGCTGGTCAGCCATATTGCACAAAATATCGGCTCAAGATCGCAACGACCTGATTGACCTCATTCATTGCAGGCTGGTGGTCGATGGACTGCATCCTGAACAAGTCCTTCGCAATCGAGACTACCTGAATCAAACTTACTTGAAGGCTAAAGCCGTTGGTGAACAAACGGTGCACTGATCCGGCTCAATGTCTTCATCGGCTTGTTTAAGCACGTCTTGATCATCAAGCAGCACGGGTTGCCAAAACCCCAGGTACCTATCACCGGTCATATCCACACCGCGTGGTTTGTATGGGGAAATTAGCCAATACTCCCTTTCGTAAAGCGCCAATTCAATGTTCTGGCCGTTGTACCCCATGGGCACAGGACTTTGGCTAGTACACGCATAATTGGCAATCATCACGTATCCCTGCAAATTTTGACTAGAGGGTGTTCGTTGCCTGCCTGAAGGCAAGACGCTTTCTTGCAATCGACGCTCGATCAATAACGCTTCTGGCCACGCCGACCATATACAACCGGTCATCGAGCCAGGCACTCGCTGGTGAGTCACCACGCCAATCGATTGGCCGCCAGTCACCGAATGTATTTCAAGTATCGTAGCCCCCTGTCCCTGGCCCCGACGCTCATTGGCGTGCTCGCGCAGGCGCTTCCAGGTCTGGCGATCAAACCGCGACAGACTGCCTTGTTTCGAAGACGCCGAGCTGACAGATTGGATGGGATCAAAAGTGAATCCTTGTTCCATGCTCATCCCCGTGGCCTGGAAAACGAGTAGGCTGGAGCCGAATCGTGGTCTTGGTCTGATGACGTGAAGTCATTTGCAGATGGACTTGCGCTCTGCGCCCTTTTTGCGGCTTGGGCTGCTACCGTCGGATCAAAGATAAATTGGGTAGCCACCGGATTTGAGGCCGTTACTGTGGCCTGTCCTGTTACCTGCGTCGACTCTTCTCTTTGGGCAACTGGATTTTGCTTGACCACCTCACGATTTGGAATCGGGCGTTGGGTCTGAAACAGCGCTGGTGCCTCAAAACTTGGGGGCGCACGATGGGTTACAGGCAAGCGCAATGGTTCGGGCTTGCCTTGCGCGAGAAAGTCCCTTGACTCCTCATCCATATTTGGAAAGCCATCAATGTCTTGCTCGCCATAAAGAAGCCGCTCAAGACGGGACGGTACCTTTGCCGTAATTCCCGCAAATGGATTGTCATCCTCGACTGGTACTGGTTGGACTCGGCTCCAAGGGCGTTGTGGGTTCATGACATAAGCTCCTAGAATTTGGGGGCGGACAAGGCACCGAATCCAAAACGATCGGTTTTAGTGTTGAGCTGCGAGCTCGGTATGCCTGCATGATCTTGATCAGTCTGCCCGATTGCGCGCTTGCGCTGGTTCCGATGCGGTTGCAACTCTCTGAGCCACTGCTGCATATCCGAGCCCGGGTTCACAATGCCTTTGGCTCGGGTCAGTGCCACATACAGCAAATTTGCTTCCTGCTCAGGGAAATCACCGTCAACCAGGCCAGCCAACCATTGTTCCGCCTGATCGCAAACCGCGAAGTCTTCGCCGATGCGTACCTGGTTGAATTCCAGGCCCTTCGCCCTGTGTGCGGTCGTCAGAATCAAATTGGCATTGGACGCCTGACGCTGCTCATTGGCTTTGAGCTCCTGCACAATCTGCGGGATGGTGTCACCATAATCATCAATGAGCTTGACCATGATCAGCATTTCAGGATCGCCACTGGCATGCGCGGCTTGTTCGTAATCGAACCAACTATCAAAGTTCTGACTGATGAAACGATCCTGTATTTCATGGTGTTTATGCACGGACAAGCGCCACACATCGAGCAACAGGTCAACGCGGTAACGCTCAATGCCACCGACCCAATGCACGCCCTGGCCGTTCACAGCTACCGCCTGAGCAATCAGTCCTGCGTTAGTGCGCGCCAAGTAAGCATACTGTTGGTGGTGATCCCAAGGGTGATCAGCTCCCATGCCCTCTAACGCCAAGGAAGAACCTTTAAACTCTGACAGCACGAGATTGGCCAATGCAGCTGTCTTGGGGCCAAATCGCCAGGATTGGGTAAGTGGATAACGATGCGCCGAGTCAGGCAGATTGCGCATGGCATTAATCGCGCCGCGAAACGCATAAATGGATTGGTGCTCATCTCCCAGATATAGCAACCGGGATCCATGGCATTCGTGCTGGTAGCGAACCAGTTGCGCAGTCACAGCGTTCGCATCCTGCGCCTCGTCAAAAATGACCAGTTGTGCGCCCAGGTTCGGACGACTCATCACAAATCGCTTGAAATAGGCGTCGTGGGGGATAGGCGTACCCGACCCCGGCGTCCACATCATTTGCCACAACCGTCTGGCAAAGCCTGTGCACCGCACCACCATATCGTGATCAACGCCGAGTCGCTCCACAGCCGAATAGCCATGCTTCAGAGGATCAAAGTCCTCATCATCCGAAACGCAAAAATCATTGATGATCGCGCACACCGTAGCTGCAGCGCGGTAATTAGCCATATTCAGCGCATTGCGCACCGTAGTCGCATTCCAGCGATAGGTCACCCGTGCTCGCTGCTCACTGTTCAGTGCGGCGAACGCGATACTGTGCGGTGTTCTACTTTGCACGTGCGAACCGAAGCGCCGACGCCCTTCAGCGGCATTCTCCGTGTTAAATGCTAGATATAAGGTGCGGAGATTCGGCCTGGCGTCGGTAAAACCAACGGCCGTTGAGGTCTTACCGGTGCCCGCCAACGCCATGCCCACGGTAATCTCGTGATCCGACTCAATGATTGTCCGT
>JBFXIU010000402.1:0-3038 GCA_050175615.1 Porticoccaceae bacterium
CAGCAGGCCCTGCGTCGCTATGTCCTGATCTATGGCGTGGGGGGCATCATCGCGCCCTTCATTGGCATCAAATTGATCAATCTGCTCTTGGTTGCACTTTAAGAGGATGCAAAAATGCTAAAATCATTGCGTACTGCACTATCTCTGTTCCTGCTGCTGGCAGCGACCACCGGTCTACTCTATCCCCTGTTGATGACGGGGATTGGACAAGTTGTCTTCCCCTACCAGGCCAATGGTTCAGTGCTTCGCGAACACGGCAAGATCGTGGGTTCCGCCCTGATCGGTCAGTATTTTCGGGAGCCGCAGTACTTTTGGAGCCGCCCTTCGGCAACATCGCCCATGCCCTATAATGGCGCCGGCTCCGGCGCATCTAACCTGGGGCCCAATAATCCGACGCTCATTGCCAATGTCGCGGCACGAGTGAAGGCCTTGCGGGCGGCTGATCCCAGCGAGAAGGGGCCCGTACCCGTGGACTTAGTGACTTCTTCCGCCAGTGGCCTCGATCCAGACATCAGTATCGCTGCCGCACAGTATCAGGTTCCCCGCATCGCCAAGGCCGGCGGCATTCCTGAGACCAAAATACAGCAATTGGTACGCCGCTATACCCATTATCCATTGCTGGGATTCATCGGCGAGCCGGTGGTCAATGTCGTCAAACTGAATTTGGCCTTGCACGAGATTTATCAACCCCATGCCGCAGGGTAAGCAAGGCAGCCGGGGGGCGCCGCCGCTCTGCCCATAGAGAACATCGGCCAGACAGTCGCGGCCAATAGTGAGGAAATCTTGATGAACCATACCTGGAAAGAACAAATCACTGAGGCAGAAGCATCTGGCTATCGTTGGGGGCTGGCCCATCCCCATGCCTCCGCGGAAGATCGAGAGCAGGCGGCACTCGACTGCTATCCTGATTTCCAAGAGGCGGTGCTTGCCTACGCCTTTGCGCAAGCGGCGGCCAAGGCCATAACAACCGTCCAAAAACTGGACCCAGAATAGAAAAGTCTGCCGTAGTCCAACGCCGGTAGTTCCCTACCTTTTGCCCGGGATGGTTGCAAGCGCTATCCCGGGCAAATTTTTACGGCATTTTTACGCAATATTTACGTGTTTTTTATATTCCCGGGAAAAATCTTGGAATATACTTTCTCTGTCAGCGAGATAACCTTCGGGTGTATCACATGAATTTGCCAGATTACGTACTCGTCTTGCTCTGGGTTTTTTCCGTTTTTCTATTTATGGCCATCCTGATCGAGATTGTGGCGGAGGGGTATTCGTGGCTGCTTGCTACGCGGAGATTCATCTATCGGATATTGCATAAGCACAGCGACTAGCGAGTATCTCTCCGCGAGAATCCAGATT
This sequence comes from Porticoccaceae bacterium, assembly GCA_050175615.1. Taxonomy (GTDB): domain Bacteria; phylum Pseudomonadota; class Gammaproteobacteria; order Pseudomonadales; family Porticoccaceae; genus CAYXXZ01. The sequence goes on from JBFXIU010000402.1 coordinate 1,354, forward strand.
GCTTTAGAACCAGATTGTTCCATGCAATACGCCGGAGAGATCCAGTTCTACGCATCAAAAAGGCCCCGCAATCTCTTCGGGGCCACACAGAGAGTCAAGGAGTGATCATGAAAAAGTGGTCTAATAGTGAGAAGATGCCCATCAGTCGGTCGACCGTGCAGAAAAAGAGTCGGCGTTGGGTCATCAAGATCGGTAGTAGTTCACTGACGAATAGCGATGGCGTCGCCAATGAGGAATGGATTCAGGATCTCTGCTGGCAGATACGAGAATTGCGCGAGCAGGGTGTAGAGGTAATTTTGGTGACTTCTGGCTCCGTCAGCGTGGGGCGCCGCGTTCTTGCCAGCGAGAGCTGCCCAACCCAGCCTTCCGCTCGTCGCGCTGCAGCGTCCCTCGGACAAGCGGCCCTATTGACCAGTTTTTATCGCTCTTTCCAGGGGACCGGTCAAAGCTGCGGACAACTGCTGGTAAGCAAGGCCGATCTGCAATTGCCGGCCCGTCGATCGCTGCGCGAGACGATACAAGAGATGATGGACGCGGGAGTCGTTCCCGTAGTGAATGAGAACGACGCGACGGTCTCCCCGTCTTACCTTTTGGGCAACAATGATATGGTCGCTGCCGTTACCGCAAGGATCTGTGGCGCGGATTTGCTCCTTCTCCTAACCGATCAGAAAGGGTTGCACGAGGTTGATCCCCGCATTTCCCCCAACTCCCCCGTGATTCCCTGGGGCTATGCCTCTGACCCTCGTTTCTTGCAGATGGCCAAGGGTACGGGCAGCGGCATGGGTACCGGGGGTATGGCTACCAAAATTCATGCTGCACAACGGGCAGCAAGATCCGGCATCCCGACATTGATTGCTCTGGCACAAGAGGAGCAGATTCTCTTGCAAATTCGTCGAGGCCGGAAACTCGGCACCTTGCTGCTATCCCAAAGGACATCATTGGATCGGATCCGCGGGATTTTTGAACGTTGGAAATTGGGTAAGGACAAGGCCCGCCTGGCGCTGTCGGCCTGGGCCTGATGCTCGTTTCTGGATCGGTATCCCTGTGCTTCCGAAAAGCCCAGATTCAGCCCGTTAAGACAAGGAGTCTACATGTTGCACTATCCGTTTCTGCGTTTGCGCAAACAGCGAGTGGCGACTATCGCCGCTCTGTTCATGGCTGTCCCGGCAGGAAGCGGCTTGGCGTTCGCCAGCCCCTTGTCACTGCCCAACCCCCTGATCTTTGGTGCCGGCCCCCTGGGGAAGCTGGATGTACAAGGCGTCGCCAGTGGTATGGCCTTCTACCAGGATAATCCCCAAGGTGGCCCGGGAACTCTAGGTGCCAAACGAGTGGGCGCGGATATCACCAATGGTATGGTGATCATTCAGAAGGAAAATGGCCCAATCCAGTTTTATCTGCAAGCGGGCGCCTACAGCTTCCCCACGCTGGCCGCAGCCATTCCCTCCGCCTCCAGCAATATCCAGGAATTTGGGGCCCTCCCGGTGGCCTATTTGAAGATTGCCCCTTCGTCCGATTATTCCGTCGAAATTGGGCAACTGCCAACCCTGATCGGGGCGGAGAGTGGATTCACCTATCAAAACATCAATATTGAACGGGGATTGCTCTGGGATATGGAGCCGATCATCAGTCGTGGCGTGCAGTTCAATGGCAGTGCAGGCCCCCTGAGCGCCTCGATTTCATGGAAT
>JBFXIU010000403.1:0-3035 GCA_050175615.1 Porticoccaceae bacterium
TTTTTATTACCTTTGGACAACCCACCAAGGGCACAGGTGGACACGTTTTCCCACCATTGGGCAGCGCAGCCGCAACGACTTTTGGCGTAACGTCCGTCACATCATCAAATATTACTTCTTCCAGTACTAATAATGCAGCAGTTACAGAAGCCATAAGCGCCATTCAGAATCTTTATAATAATGCTGGAGTAAAAACCTACGTTATTGGCGTGGGCTCTGCTGTCAATCCCAACATCCCTGGCACTACCACACAACAACAAGCAGTAGCGCAACAGGGCCAGTATGTACTGCAAGCAATGGCAAACGCCGGTGACACTAACACGCTTTATACGGCGACGTCGTCCAGCCAATTGCAATCCGCCCTAAACAATATTGTTGCGTATATTCTCGGATAAAGTGTGGTTTCTTCATATGCTGCAACACCAAGTGTCACGGTAGGTTCACTGGAATTTCTTTTGAAAAATGTCAACCCGGTGACAGGCCAAGGGGATTTATATGCCTATCCGGTCACCAGCAACGGCAGTGTCAGCAGCACTGCCAGTTGGGATGCCAATTCAAATATGACTGCGGCAACACGTTCTGCTGTTTTGTATACGACACCATTGGATAACACCACCACCAACGGTGGAAGGGTACAAACCTTCCCTGCCGTGGCCTCTACAGATTCTGCAGCGTTTGGCACACTCCCTTCCAATCTAACAGCGAGCGACATTGCCCAGTACACCATCAATCCATCCTATGATAACGGAACATATCTGGGTGGAAGAGATTCAGGTTGGTATGTTGGCCTTCCCAGCTCAGCGCCCGCAGAAGTGTTGACTGCCCCCAACAACGCCAGCTTGCTGAATAACGCGGGGTATCTCAGCTTTGCCTCCACTCATACCAATCGTCAGAACGCCGTGCTGTTCTCAGATAATGATGGATTTCTCTATGCGCTGGGATATCAAAATGTCGCCACTAGCAGCAGTTCTGCCCCTACCGGACCCACGCTGCTCTGGGGGTGGATGCCTGGTGCCTTGTTACCCTCTTTACAAAATTATCCTTCATTCTGGCAAGGCAACAATATGGGTAACTTTGCGAGTATTGACGCTTATGACAATTCCGACAGTAAGTGGCATACCTATGTAGTAGGTGTAGCAGGTAACGGAAGCATCTACTATGACCTACAGCTCACCGGGACCAGCGCCCCCGATCTAGGAAACGTTGTTGCTCAATATAATTATTCCGGCTATTCACAACCCGTAGCAAGTGCCCCTGTTTTCTATCAGGTCAATACACCTGGCGCCAGTAATTTCGGCCAAACCTGGGCGCTTTTTGCTATTAATAACAGTTCAGGGAGCAATCTGGGCATTCTCAATGTGAGCAGTGGAGCATTCGCACTAGATCCATTACCCACCACAATTAACAATACGGCCGCGCCCTACATTGATAGTAATGGTAATTTATTTTTGGGAAATGGTAGCGGCAAAGTTTATGAGATGACGGCGGCGAATCTCAGCACGGTATTAAGCAAGAAATCCAATTATTCCATACCTTCTGGGGACTTTACATCAATCGGTAATTATACCACGAACTGGCCCAGTGGCCTCAATACAAACGTACAGTTCATTGGTGGAACATTTTATCAGGGAAAAAATTACCTGCGCGTTCAGGGGCCGAGTGGAATAACCTTGTTCAGCAATTCCACCGGAATCTGGTCACCGGTATGGACCACTTATTCTGGGGGTGCTGGTGAATGGAGCGGGAGTAGCGCTAGTAGTTACACTTCGAATACCACCATTACACCTCTACCCTCTGGGTCAACGATTACTGATCAGGCTTTAATTAACAGTGGCAACGTTATAGTGCCTGTTACCGTTCCACCATCAAGCACAGAAACCTGCGGTGTCAACACAGCGGCATATTATATTTATTCATTAAGTAATGGGATTTTCCCTTCCAGTGCTTATGTTTCAACTGGCGGAACTCCGATTACTCTAGACGCTCAAGGAGGATATGTCATTGGTCAAGGCAATGCGTTAACGCCCTCGGTAACTGTGTTTAATGGCAGCTTACTTCTCCAGGGCGCTGCCAGCAAAAACACCACGGGTGGAACTTCAGGATTTGCCTCGGCATTGGGCGTGGGCCTACCTCTAGGTGGTCCAGTTGCCTGGCGTCTGGTTTTACAACATTGAACATGCGGGGAAACAGGCAGCCAACCACTAGCGTGCAGATGTTGCCGTATTCAAGTGTAGTCAGTATAGTAGCTGGAATAAAGGTACCTGGTGGTTGTCGCGTCGTCAGATGAATCAGAGGGTAGTGTCGAACTTACATTTCGGCATTCATAATGCTTCGCGTTCATCACCATGATGCTCTACAACCAGCTCCATCTTTCAATTCTTGAAGGCCAATTCTGTCAGGATGCGAACGGCCTGCGAATTGCCGTTTGTGAAAATTTTCGTGATCACTATGACTACCCTACGATAGAGGCGAATTTTCTCAGGTCAAGATAGTTCGAGGCGACGCTCAATACGTCCGATGCGCTCAGCCAGCTTGTTCAGCGTGATCTGCTGTCTGGCATCAGTTTCCTCACTCAGATTGATCCCACGCTTCACCAGTATCATAGCTTGATCCAGTCCAGACATACGGTGTTTCAGGTCGCCCATATCATTAGCGATTTGATCCACAAGCCACCTATATGACGTTCGCCGTACCTCGCGCGGCTCTAACTGGAAAAGTTGCTCGCCGATATGTGGGTTGGTCAGCAGAATGGTCGAGGGCTTGTTCATCGGAGCCAGAAATTCATACAAGCGCGCCAAATCGGAAAGCGCCTTGCTGGTCCACTTCAGCTCCATCAACGCGGCACCGGCAGCGGCTGGTCAGTGCTAAGGCTCTCCGCCCACGCTTGCACGGCCTGGTGATCGATGACACGGCCGGCGTCTACGTCAGCCAGCGCTACTAGGGTCAGTCTGTCGCGCTCCTCTTCCTGGGCGATCCAGGCGGAAAGCGCCTGCTTTACGATCCAGCCGCGCGAACGCTCAAGTCGTGAAGCCATC
>JBFXIU010000404.1:0-3026 GCA_050175615.1 Porticoccaceae bacterium
GGACAAATTCAGCTCGCTAAGTTCGTTTCACGAACAATTAAGCCCCGCTAATTGAGGCACGGCGGACAAATCCAGCTCGGTGAGTTCGTTTTCCCAGCAATAAAGCTTCGCTAATTTCGGCACGGCGGACAAATTCAGCTCGGTGAGTTCGTTTTTCCAGCAATAAAGCTCCGCTAATTCCGGCACGGCGGAAAAATCCAGATCGGTAAGTTTGTTTTCCCAGCAACCAAGTTTGCTCAATCGCGGCACGGCGGACAAATCCAGCTTGGTGAGTTTGTTATCTCCGCAATAAAGCTTCGCTAATTTCGGTACGGCGGACAAATTCAGCTCGGTAAGTTCGTTTCCCCAACAATTAAGCTCCGCTAATTGCGGCACGGCAGACAAATCTAGCTCGGTGAGTTTTGTAGATATACAGTTCAACTGATTGAGTGTAGGGATTTTTAGGCGCAAAACACCCCTAGGACATGAATGTTTGAAAAATAGCGACTGCAATTGCAGACCAGGCAGAGTATCAAGCGCGCTCAAAGGCAACTGATCGAAATCCCAAACCAGGGTTTGAATATGACCGTTTTCTACATTGAACACAGCATCTGTCGATCTTTCACCATCCCATATTTGATTCTCTGCCACTGATTCAGCCAAAATCGCAACCAACTCTTCTGGCATCATCTGCAGAGCCGATGCCCATATCTGCATTTGTCGATAGTCTGGTTCGAGAATCTCAAATTCACTAATTCGAAATAGCTTAGGCACGACCAGTTGCACCTGTCGCCGCGCCAGCGCCAGCGCCCCAGCGGTCATGCGTGCCTGAATACCACCGGGACGAGAGTTGCTCTGCACTAGCTCGCCCGACGGACGTGGAATCAATGCCTTGGAATTATCATCGTCTGTCATGGTTACTACTTATGAAAAGCTGAGGCGGGCAGTTAGGCCCACATCCAGGCAGGCTGTTAAAACGGGGGCTTCTACCAAACTCCCAATCTACGACACAGGACGTAGGGCGCATAGACTTTTGCTGTTTTGCCATATCATTGCACTCTCCAAATTCCTTTTCGCGATGGGCTAATTGCTATTAATTTGCCCGCAATGTTGGTTCAATATCCGCCTTGTAATAAGGCAATATTCTGAACATTAAGTTCTGGATACTACCGATCTGGTGCAATTTGCGACAGACGATAGAAGGATAAAGAGATTGTGCGGTGTAAAAGCAATGCGTTTTGTCCCTCAATCATGCTGCAGCCTTCGAACAGCACAATTTTACTCAATACCATGCTAATTGTATTACCACCTAGCATTTTGTATGACGGTTAATGATCATATTCTTCCCAATCCCCCGGATGCGAAATACGCATCCGACCCCAGCGGGGTACGCGCTCCCGCGCGATTAGCCAGCGGGGAAGGTGGACCCTTGTCAGACCTGCAGGATCGGCGTATTGGTCTTTTCATATATGGGATGCCCATCCTCTGCTGGTAAGCGCCCTGTCTCTGATTCAGCCACAAGCCACCATACCCCTTCCCCCGCTGGCCCAACGTGCGTCAGCACACCGCCTAGGCGGTCGGCGTGAGCGTAGCGAATCGCCGGGTGGGATGGTGTGTTGCCGCATGTTCGATTCCATGATCGCGCATGATTGCGGTTGATCTTTGCCTTGCAATTGTTCGATGTCATCCAACGTCGTCTAATGACGTTTTTCTGATTTATTTCAGTTTGTTATGACTAATTTTGTCTGTTTATCCTGATGCCAATCAAGGCCAAATTCCTTGGCCTGTCCGCTTATCAGGGTGAATGCAGATGTACATAATCAGTTGGGTAGTTCTTGTCGTCGTAGGTAGAGAGCAAGGTGTAATTCGGCTTGCGCCGAATTCAACCCTTCGGTCGCTAGCGCTCCCTTCGCCCCCGTTCGCTGACGCTCAGGGGGTTGCTTCGCCTCTTCCGACCACGCCCCCCGGGACTGTCGGTTTTGTGGGTTCTGCTTGTTTGGTGGTCTGCAATGATGACCATTGATTCAACCAAGACCAGCCGTCGTCCTCGCCGGGGTCATGCTTTGCCCGAATCTGACCGGCGCCGCCATGCCGTGATGATGCGAGTCAATGATGCTGAACTGGCCGAGATTGACACTCGTCGGGGTGACTATGATCGCGGTGAGTATTTACGCATGGCGATGTTCGGGCAAAAGGCGGCGCGACCTCGCCCCACAACTGTTATCCCGGAATTGAATCAGACGGCATGGCTTGAATTATCCCGCTCGGCTTCCAATCTAAATCAAGTTGCCCGTCATCTGAACGAAGCCGGTATTCAGTCCGGTGACCTGCCGCAAATCATCATCCTGCTGACTCAATTCCGTGATGCCTTGATCGGCGCCCGGCTGGCCGAGGATATTGATGATGAAAGCTAAGATCACGCGTGGTACTGGGTTTCGTGGGGTGTTGGACTATGCACTGGATACCGGCAACAAGGAAGGCAAGAACCCGGAAATTGTTGGAGGGACTTTGACATCGGGTAATGCCCGATCCATGTCAGCCCAGTTTGCCATCACCCGACGCCTGCGACCGGATATCAAGTCTCCGGTATGGCACGCCTCCCTGACTCTGCCGGAAGGTGAGCGACTTTCATCTGAGCGATGGTCATCCATTGCCAATGACTTCATGCAAGAGATGGGATTCCCATCTGATTCCCTGTACACGGTCATTCGGCATAACGACACCTCACACGACCACGTTCACATCATCGCCAGTCGGATTAGCCTTCATGGCGAACTCTGGTATGGGCAGTGGGAAGTCTATCGAGCGATTAAGGCCACTCAAACGCTGGAGCGTATTCATGGCCTCACCCTGACCCCGGGTTTGGGCGAACCCAAGGCTGAAAAGAGCCTGACTAAAGGTGAAATCGAACAGGCGCTACGCACGGGCGAAGAACCACCACGCCAACGGCTGCAGCGATTGGTCAAGGAAGCAACCCAAGGTAATCCTACTGCCATTGAGTTTGCCGAACGGCTGGAAGTGGCCGGGGTGGGCGTGCGTTTCCAGAT
>JBFXIU010000405.1:0-3023 GCA_050175615.1 Porticoccaceae bacterium
ATAACAACACCATAGGCGGCCAAAATCAAAAACACTGGCAAATGCCAACCCGCACCACCGCCTTGAGAAACCATCTGTACAACGCGCCACCACCAAGCAACAAACAACAGCAGCGCCAACGGCAAACCCAAAGAAACCACGACATAAACGAATAGATTATCTCCGGCTAAATAACATACAGGCTCAAAATACTGCTGCGCAACGCCGATTCCACCCAACCCGCGCTCGACCCACCAGTGCCATGATCCATCAAGAGTGAGCAGATGCAGGGAATCCGGCCACATCCAATTCAGGCGATCTCCGAAACTAGCGACAGAAACTGGTTAACGTAGCCATGCAGGGTAGGATCGTAATGCATCCAGAGGGTGGATATCGGCATCAGAATCAAGGAAAGCAGGATAAGCGTAAAAGCAAAAAGCCAGAGCTGCATCCAGTACCTCGGCCAGCGTAAAAGCGTTCCTCTGGCAAAAAACAGCGATAACAGCAGCTCGGCGGCGAGAAAGGCATCGATCAGCGGATCAATGCCTTTGATCACGTCGAGTCGCCCGATGAAACCGAAGCGCAGTCCTGCATGCGATTTTGCAGCTATTCCGTCTCCGATACCCAAAGCGCCGGGTGCACGGGCATTGTGGATCACACGCTGAAAAGGAACACCCTCAAAGTAACCCAGCACTCGATGTCGCTCAAGGACGTATTGACTGACACCCACCACGGCCGCGACCTTGAGGCTCAATGCTCGATGGGGCTGGCGAAAAACGCGACAATCCGCACACTGGTTGACACGGTTTCTTCCCTGCCGATACATGGATGTCTTGATGCAGATCAGATAATAACTGTGCAATACTTGCACTTCAGGCACATTCAATTGCGCCAGCGTTACCCAACTGGCTGATGACCAACCGGGAAGATCGTGCAGCGATGCCACATCAGGCTTTCACGCGCAACCACCTCACGCAGATAACTTTGCATCCAAGGGTTGTAGCTATCGAATGCATGCCATAACACTCGCCACGGCGCGGCAGGGCGTTTTTTGTGGTAAGGCCAATAAACGTTGCGAATACCTGCTTTCCATACCGTGATGCCTTCATGCTCGGTTCGCGCCAGCCCTGCCATATCGGAGGTGGCGAGCAACACGCACTCATGCCCCGCATCGCGCAAGCCACGCATCTGCTCCCACACGATCACGTCGGCACCACCGCCCCGTTCGGGCTCAGCCTGGGTGTGTAAAAAAATGATTTTCATTGAGGAGGGTTTCTTGAAAACTTGAAGCGCAATAAAGATTTTTCGAGCAGATGCTCACGCGCACCGAATACATCGAATATCAAGGCACCTGACAAATAGATCACTCCTGCCAGGACCGACAACAGTAGCAATCTTATGAAAGGGTCTGAAAACAAAGACATTATCCAGGGCGAAAGCAACCATAATCCAACACCCATAGCAACGGCGCTAATCACAATGGCCATCATTTCTCCCGTTATTAATGGAAGCTTCAAGTGAGCCCGACTCATAATAAAACTCAACCCGATGGCCAAGCCATTAGCGGTCAATGTAGCCCAAGCCGCGCCGAGGCCACCGTATAAAGGAATCAACCATAGGTTGAGCCCAACATTCAACGCGGCCGCCACGGCAACGATCCATACCTGATGCCACGTATGTTGCCGCAACTGGAAGCTCAGATCGAAATAATATACTTTCATGCCCTCCAACAGTGCCGTCAATGCAAGCCAAGGAAGCAGTACTGCCGCCTCGTGCTGAAAGGTGGCGCCAAGCAAAACGCCAGCGATCACCGATGGGATGACAGCGAAAAGAACCATGATGGGTAGACCGAGAAAAAGTAAACCACTCAGGGTTTGCCTAATTCGTTGCTGGAAGACAGCAGCATCCTCCTCCGCCTGAGCCTTGAGCAACAGGGGGTAGCCCGACAGATTGATGACCGTCATCAAGGTGATAATGATTTTCTGGGTCAAATCGTAAGCCGCTGCATAATTGCCCGCCGAAGCCATGCCTTGAAGCCAAGCCAGCATGTAACGATCAGAAAAGCCCATGACGCCTGTCAGCACAAAAGTTGCGGACAGTGGCCCTCCAAAGCGGAGCAATGACCATAATTCATGCTTACGTGCGCACGCAAAATCCGTTCTCGATGATACTTGCCGAAACTCCACTCCAACTACCAACAAGATACCGATGAGAATGCCAACCAAAAGACCCTGAACGCCCCCCAATTCAAAACCGACCACGCCGCCAGTAAGCATGAGAACCGCTCGCAATAACGCCAAAAAGCCAAATCGCCATGGGGTTAATTCTACCCGTGCACGTTCAAGCAGGATGTCGAAAGCGCCTTGGGCAATGCCAATCGCCAAGCCTTCCAGTGCCACCCACGCGAAATCCCTAAGAAAATAGGCAATAGGTAACAACAGAAGCAATGCTCCCGCGACAACCAAGAAAGCCAACGCGATGGTGGATATCAGAACAGTTTTCTGGCTACTGTCCCGCTCCTGATAGAAACGCAACAAACCAAGTCGCAGCCATTGGAAACAGACCGAGGACAGCAGCAATGCTCCCACGTACACCAACGAATACATGCCGAATTCATCCGGCGTGAGCAGACGGGTGTAAATAATGATCGCCAGAAAGGCCACGAAGCTGGGAATGCCGCGTGCCAACAAATAAATCAGGGAGTGGCGAACGAACATCAGAAAGAATACGAAATAAGTTCTTGAGTCATCATTTTAGCGCCTTGCTAAATGCTCACTCGCGATAACAATCTTGTTCAGCTGCAAGTCCATATCCTCCAAAAAAATAGTGATCGGCACTGTCATTGCCTCAAAGCGCGGCGCCTTCCTGATCGAACAACTGCCACCATTGCTCACGGGTACTTTTCCGAGTTTTGGACTGATACATGGTGGCATCGGCCTTGCGCAGTAGGGTGTCGCCGTCCTCACCGTCCTTCGGGTACAGGGCGAACCCGCCGGATAAACCCACGGTTGCCAGCCGATTCGGGGCTACTTCAAAGCCTTGTT
>JBFXIU010000406.1:0-2996 GCA_050175615.1 Porticoccaceae bacterium
TCAGCAACCGAATTCATCCATGTTCCACCTACGGTACCATAAGGATTGTAATTATAGTTACATGGCCAAGCACCTTGCGTCCCGCACGCGCAGCTATTTGGGGCCGTGCATCCGTTTGGTGGGGCATCTGTAATCCATTGTTGACAAGAAATCCAGGGCACGGCCCATGTTTGGCATTGGCCTGGAACAAGATTTCCATTGTAATAATAAGGAGCCCCAACGGCGCTTCCAGCAGACGCTGCGGCAGTGCTCATGTCTGTGCAGCTATAGCTGATATTGTTTCCTGTCTGCGTTCCAGTGCATGTCCATGTTGTATTGTGTTTTGTCGTATTAGATAGATTAAACGTGCATGATTTAACAATGGGTTGACATGATGGACCGGAGTAGCAATTTGGATCGCTGGGTCCGCTGCAAGTCGGACAGGTGCAATTGTAATTAGCGCCATACCCCGCGCTGACTTGGGGAAGAAGCTGAGCGCAAGTTGGATTCGCAGTGCACGTGGGCTGCGTCAACGATCCGCTGCCAGCAGGGCATTGGCAATTGTATTGTGGCGGAGGAAACTGTGTTTGGCTTTGAGCGAGCAATTGGCCGCAATTGAGCTTGACACAGGATGGAATGACATTAGGCGCGGGGCAACTGCAGGAATATTGAGGACCTGCTTTTTGTTGATAGATGGGCTGCAAGACCGAACAAATCGGAGTGCAAACAGGCGCCGTATCCAAACTCGGACAGGCACATTGATACCCATTCCCCATTTGCGCCTGAAAATTTGTCAATTGCTGTTGACAATCCGACGGGCCATAATATGGCGCTGATCCTGGATATTTTTTTACGATATTTGACTGTGTAAGCTGACGCATTCCGCTGATATTGTCGGAAATCACGGCAGTGGTTGTGGCGTAGGCAGGCATCATCATAGACACTACGCCGTTTACAACGAGAGAAACAAAAAGAAAAAGGCGCATTGTCATACTCTGGAATGACAATCTTAGCGTTATCATGGGCATGAGCCTACTGAATAGGCTTGCATGTTCGGGTAGGCAGAATAATGTAGAGTGTATTCACAAATCTGCGGTTGCGAAGTGCTTGAGTATTTGCCGTTTGTAGTTGGTATAGACAAATAAGCGCTGAAATAGTTCTTAGCAAAACACGTACTGCCGGAAACAGGATAACCTCTATACCATTGCGGCGCGTAGGCGTACCAAGTATATCCCCATTGCGGATAACCCAGGTAATTTTGTTCACAAATAGCTGTGGTTGCCTGACCGCAAACTGGGTCAGTCGTTGAGATTGTTCGCCCTGGAGTGGTACATGGCGAATAGCTCTTCAAGAATGTATAGTTAATACCGTTGCTAACCGACTGTGGATAGTATCCGACCCCACCAGCACAGTAATAGGGTTGTCCGTTGTATGGCGCCATCGAAATCAACTGGTAACAGTTGGGCTGGCAAGTTGGATTTGCGTAGGTGCTTGAGCAGTACGCGACATAGCCAGATTGGCACGACAGTGTCGCCGCTTTCTGGCTACACGTTGGCGGCGTGCAAGATGGATTGCTCAGCGCCGAAGTGCCATTCGGGCACGTCGGCGTCACGCCGCCGCTGCACGTCCACGACGACAACAAAGATCCGCAGGTCTGCTGGACGCAGGTCGGCGCTGTCGTGGAGTTGTTGCCTGCGGTGCAGGTGGCCAGTTGGCCTGCCGGGCAGGTCAAGCTAGTTTTCTGCGTACCACAGGTGGGCGCGCAGACCGGATTGCTGCTTGACGAAGTGCCGCTCGGGCAGGTGGCGACATTACCGCTGGAACAAGACCAAGTCGACTGCAGGGTGCCACAGGTCTGTTGCTGGCAGGTGGGTGTGCCAGGGTTGTTGTCGCCATTGGCACAATAGGCCAGCGATCCCACTGGGCAACTCAACGCCGCCTTTTGGCTGCCGCACGTGGTTTGGCATGTTGGATTGGACAAGGATGAGGCGTCTGAACAAGTTGCAACCTCGTTCGTAGGACAAGACCATGTCGTCTGCAGGGCGCCACAGGTCTGTTGCTGGCAGGTGGGCGTGCCCGGATTACTATTGCCATTGGCACAGACGGCCAGACTTCCCACCGGACACGTTGTGCTGGCCAATTGTGACCCACAGGTGGGCACACAGGCAGGCGAGGTCACAGAATTGCTTCCGCTTGGGCATGAACAAACCTGGTTCGCATTGGTTTGATAGGCCGTATTTGTCGCCATCACCCCCCCGCAGTTCAGTGGACATGAGGGCGACTCCGAGGTCGATTGAGGGTCTTGACATGAGCAGGTGTAGTTAGGCCCCAACGCTGCCTGCTGATTGGTCGCCAAAGCCTGACACGTCGGCACACACACAGGATTGGTGACGACGGTTGTGCCTGAGGGACATGTGCAGTTGTAATGGGGATACTGCGCCTGGAACGTCGGCAGCAGTCCGCCGCAATTGCGCGCGCAGGTCGGTGGGGAGCTATTCCCATTGATCCCGCAGAAGCAGGTATAGCCATCGCCTTTGGCTGCTTGTGTCGCGGAAAGCTGTCCCAGGCAGTTTTGCACGCAACTGGGCGCTCCCACACTATTGGACGTCGGGCAGGAACAGGTGGCAGTAGGCCCTGTATCGACCTGCCATGCCGTCAAGATAGACGGGCAGTAAACCTGACAAACAGGCGTGCTGTTTGCCGACGTGCAGGAGCAAGAGAAATCAGGCGCAGATTTCTGGAACAACGGCAAAACATCATTGCAGTTGGGGGTGTAACCTACTGGAAAATCCTGACAATACCCACCGGTCGTACCTTGAGGGTTTGCATTGCTGGTCATGATCATATTGCCAGGCAACGCCATCAAGTTGGATACCTGACAATTGGCGTAATACTGCACACAACTTCCACCTCCAATTTGCGTAATGTCCGTGGAGATCGTGTTCGGGTTGATCGCAGTATTCCCAGAATCCGCCAGGCACGCATTCAGTAATTGTCCGCAATTTCCATTGGGACCC
>JBFXIU010000407.1:0-2994 GCA_050175615.1 Porticoccaceae bacterium
GAGTTTGTTTTTCTGACCGGCCCATCCGGGGCCGGCAAGACCACCCTGCTGCGTCTGATTTATGGCGCCTTGAACCCTACCCGTGGGCAGGTGTTGATTGATGGCCAGAATGTCAGCCGTTTCAGCCGTTCACAACTGCCCTTCTTGCGGCGCTCCATCGGGGTGGTGTTCCAGGATTTCAAGCTGTTACAAAATCGCACCGTGTTTGAAAACGTGGCCATCACACTTGAGGTGCTGGGTTGGGACCGGGGCGATATCAGCAAAAGGGTCATGTATATCCTGCGGCAGATGGGGATGGAGTCTAAAATCCACCTGATTCCCCAGCGTCTGTCCGGCGGGGAGCAGCAGCGGGTGGCCCTGGCCAGGGCCCTGGTGAATAGCCCCAAGATTCTGCTGGCTGACGAGCCCACCGGTAACCTTGATGAAGCCAACAAACTGCAGATTCTGAATATTTTCAAGGAGGCCAACGTGAAAGGGACCACCGTGGTGGTGGCCACCCATGATCGTCGCCTGATAGAGCAAGCCCACTACCGGACAATTCGGCTGCAAGCCGGTGAACTGGCAGGGGATGGGGAGGCGGCCGATGAAGTCGTCGCGTAATATGGTCAAGCGCCCCACCATGTCCCATCAGGGTGCCACGGGACGGATGCGGTATTTTTTTGGGCGGGCCTTGGTTAATATCCGTCAGAACGTTTTTGTGAATGTCGTTACCATCGGTACCATTACCCTGGCCCTGTTGATCGTGGCCCTGTTTCTGCTGCTGGTGGTTAATCTGGAGAACGCCGCCGAATCCTGGAGTGAACGGGTTCAGGTCACGGTCTATTTTGACAAGGATTTAACGGCTCAGGAACAGGCTGATCTCAAAAACAGGATTCAGACCTTGCCCGGTACGGCTAAAGTTGGTTGGGTGGGGCGTGATGAGGCGCTCAAGCGGTTTAAAGGGCGGCTGAAGGGCCAGGAGACACTGCTTGAAGGGGTGCGCCCCGAGATTCTGCCCACCTCGTTCGAGATTGCCCTGAAGAAGAGCAGCCGGAGCAGCGAGGCGGTGGATGCCTATGTGGCTCGCCTGAAAATGGTGCCTGGCATCGGTGAAATTCAGTACGGCGAGGAATGGGTGCGTCGCTTCAACACCTTTTTGACCTTTATGCGGCTGGTGGGTGCGTTGGTCGGAGGCTTTCTACTGGTTGCGGTGGTATTCATTGTCTCCAATACCATCAGATTGACAGTCTACGCCCGGCGTGACGAACTGGAAGTCATGTCGCTGGTGGGGGCCACCCGTCTGTTTATCAAGATGCCATTTCTGATTGAGGGGCTCCTGCAGGGGCTGGCCGGCGGCCTGTTGTCTCTGATTATGATCGTGCTGATCTATCAACTGTTTTTGCATAATGCCGGAAATTTTTTGACCTTCAATCCGGCCACTTCCGGCCTGGCTTTTCTCCCGGCTCAGTTCATGCTTGGTCTGGTGGCGGTTGGCGCGCTGTTGGGTGTTATGGGCAGTCTTACTTCGCTGCGGCGTTTTATGGCGGACAACTAGACCGATGCTTCGCACCCTGCTGTTTATAGCTGCTGTGGCGCTGCTGCTGGCAAGTGGTGCCCTGGCCAGTTCTCCCCATGATGAACTGCGGGGGGTGCGGCGTGAAATTCGTGCCAAGCAGACCCTGCTGAAGAAGACCAAAAAGGTTGAAGCAGCCGTTTCGCAGGAGCTGCAGAATATTCTGAGAAACCTTGCTCGCAAGGAGTCCGAGTTAAAGCAGCTCGACCGTGATCTGTCCACGGTTGAAGGTGCCATCGCCCGTACCGGACAAGAGGTGGCACGCGTCACCGAAGAGGCCCAGGTAAAACAACGTCAGATCGAACGTCGTCTGACCTCACTGTATAAGGCTGGAGAACTGGGAGCGGTGCGAATGTTTTTTTCTGCCGAAAGTTTTCCTCAAATGGCAGAGAATATTCGCTACATGCGTTCGGTGCTGGAACATGACAAGCGGATCTTTGGCGAGTACACCCAGAAACTTGAGGAGTTGAGTCAGCTGAAGGTGCGGCTTGAGCAGGATGCGACCCGCAAGGAACGGCTGAAAGGTACCATCGCTTCCAAAAAAAGCGAGATTGAAGAGGAGAAGCAAAAGAAGGCCAGTTTACTCTCCAAGGTGCAGGGGGATCGTAAGTCCTACGAAAAGTCCATCCGGGAGCTGAGTGCCAACGCAGCGCGCTTGCAGAATATGTTGAACCGTTTGGAGGCCGAAAGTCGGCGGCGGGCCTTCCAAAAACAGGAAAAATCTGGTAGTACCCGTAAGCCGCCCCCTGAGTTGCCACCAGTGCCGGATCGTGGTTTTGCCTCACAAAAAGGGCGTCTGCCGATGCCGGTGCGTGGACAGGTGGTGGAGGGTTTTGGCAAGCATAAGCACCCCCAGTTCAACTCATATACGTTCACCAAAGGGCTCTTCATTGCGGCTGCCGCAGGTAGTGAGATTAAATCGATCTACGAGGGAACGGTGATATTTGCCGACTACTACAAGGGGTACGGCAACATGGTGATTTTAGACCACGGCGGGGGCTATTTCACCCTGTATGCCCATGCTGCCCGGATTAACCGCAAGGTTGGCAGTGAGGTCAGCCGTGGCGACACCCTGGCAGTGGTAGGGGATGTTGACTCAACCCGGGGACCGGTGCTTTATTTTGAGGTCAGACATCAGGGCAAGCCCCAGGACCCGGCTGGCTGGATCCGTTGACCCCTGGAAAAAATCCTCGTTTCCCATCGATAATAGTTGTATTAGTAAATAAATAGAGAGTCACGATTTTTCGGAGGAAGAGACAAACATGCAGAAACCTGGCAGAACCAAAAAGGTGGCCCTTGGATTTCTGGTGGCGGCGGTTGCCCTGATTACCTTCATCGGCATCAGCACCCAGCGACGTTGTGACGCCCAGGGTGGCAAGGAATACGAGTACATTGGCCTGTTTACCGATGTGATGACCATTGTTAAAAAGAACTATGTCGAA
>JBFXIU010000408.1:0-2987 GCA_050175615.1 Porticoccaceae bacterium
TTGGCGAAGCATTTTAAACAGGAGAATTTCTGGTACAAGGACACCACCGCTGCGCAGTCAAATCTCCGTGATGCCGATGCTATGCTCGAAAGTCTCTACAAGCTGCTGATTGCTCAAAGCGATAACTCCAATGTGGAGGGCATCGACGAAGTTGCTGCCAGCTGGTTGCAACAACAATTACTGGTACGCAAAAACGATGTCGCCAGCGCGAGAGAGGATACTGACCATGCTTTGAATGCGGCAAAAGTGCGCTTGCAAAAAGGGCGCCAGCGGCTTGCAATCTGGAGGATAAAAGACAAAGGCTTTGAGACTATTTCGTCGGGGCTTGAAAAAACCTATAGGCAAGCGCGCAGCAGGATGAAAACTGCCAAAAAAGATCCCTCAAATAAAAATCTTCACGACTGGCGCAAACGGATCAAACAGCTGTATTTTCATATTTATTTGCTCACTAAAAGCTGGCCGGCACTATTGACCTGCCTTGGCGATGAACTCAAGCGCTTGGGCGAAATTCTGGGAGACGACCACGATTTGGCGGTGTTGACTGAATTTGTTCGCACAGCAGAAAGTGGCCATTGCAAAGAAGTCATTTTAGGTGCTATTGGGGCGCAGCGAACCAGCCTGCAAGCAACTGCGATTGCCATGGGTGAGCGCCTATGCGCAGAGAGTCCAAAAAATTTTCGAAAACGACACCAGCTTTATTGGGAAGCCAGTCAGAGACAGGGTAACATCTGCAAAGCTTAAAGCGACAACATGCTGTTGAATAAGGTTTTGGTTGATTTTGTTTTCGGAACTCTCTTTCAGGATATAGTCTATAAAAATCAGATAATTATGGGTTGTACACTGTGCAAGAATGGTGTTGGTCTGGGTTTTCTCAAGTCAGTCTATACGAACGCGGTAAAGGTACCTGCTGCAGAATACAGTTTTCAAAGGGGTGGTAGTTAAGCCCGTGTAGCGCTGCCAATCCCATTGGTTGCCGATATTTATTCGCAAACAGTGCTATGATTCAGACCGCTTAATCGATAATAAGCCCGACAAATACAATGACGATTTTTTTGGAGGTGAAAACATGTTTGATTTGAAAGCTCTGGCGAGGCCAGAACTCTCTATCGATGCCGTTAACGATGGCCGTCATATTCTGGAGAATCGACCTCACATGCGAGAGTCCATTCCCTACCTGGTCAATTTGCCCGAGCGCCAACTGGCTATTTTGGTTTATACTTGGGTGGACAAAGACAGTAATGCGGGAGCTATGCTGAAGATTTTTGGCCCTGGAGTGGGAGATGACGCCATTCAACTGGTGCTGCCCGACCGCCCGGTTGCCAAAGATATGAACTTCGATAATTGGCAGATTGAAAATTTCACCCTGAAACAGGATCTGACCTTCAATCGCGCTCAGGTTTCCTGGCAGGGAGATGATATCTCAGTGAATTATGAATTTGAGGCCTATCATCCACCCTACGCCTATGGATCCCACCCGGGCGGCTGTCCTCCCTACCTGGCAGACGAAAGAATAGAGCAGAGCGGCACTGTCAAGGGAATGCTGGTCTTGCGTGGCGAAGAAATTCCATTGGATACCACCGGGCACAGAGATCACAGCTGGGGCACCAGGGACTGGAATGCGATGCAGCACTACAAATGGTTCCACGGCCAGGCTGGGAATGCGGTTTCTGTTCACTTCTGGGAAGATCACGCCCTTGGCAAAAGCCCGACCCGGGGTTATGTTTACAAGGATGGTCTGATGGCAGAAATCAAATCGATGGATCTCGACAATATCGATTACAGCTCAGCGCTGATGCCGCAACGGCTCAATGTGTCCATTACCGACGAAGCTGGCAGGGTTACTGTGATTAGCGGACAATTTTACAGCAACTATGCCGTTGTACCTGACCCTCACTTCACTCTCAATGGTGGCGTGGCCGCCATGGAAATTGATGGCAAACCTGGTGTCGGTTGGCTGGAAGTGGCCTGGCCAAAAAGTTATATCGATTACATTGCCGGAAGTGGCGCCTACCTGTCTTGATCGACAGTAGATTGAAAAGGTGCCCAGGGCTGCGCGCGATCATTACAACATCCGCTGAGCGCCGCAGCCCTTCTGCATACAGAGTACAGCATGCCAATTTTTCAAGAGTGAAAACCGGCAAGTGCGCCAGATGAAAAACACATCGTCAGGGCTCTTAAGTTTCTATTTGCAACTTTAATGGCAGGCCTTGGGGTTTGGCAAAGTAAAACCCCTGGCCATAACCAACACCCAGAACCCGCAGCGCATCGGCCTCTTCCTTGCTTTCTATGCCTTCGGCGACGATAGCTGCGCCAATTCGAGAGGAAAACGCGACAATAGCCGACGCCAACGCTTGCTTGGCAGGATCCTGGTGAATATTCCTGGTTAAGGATATGTCCAGCTTTAACAGGTCGGGTTTTATTTGCAGAATATGGTAAAGCCCGGAATATCCTGTACCGACGTCGTCGATAGCGACGCGAATGCTGAGTTTTTTAAGCGTCTGCAAGGCATCGATGATAGGATCGTATTCAGCGATGGTCTTGTGTTCGGTCATTTCAATCACGATACGGGATGCACATTCGGTCTTTAATGCATCCTGCAAAGCCGGGGATGTCACCGTTAGTGGCGACATGTTGATACAGACAAAAATATCTTCGGGTAAGCTGTTAATTTCACTGATAACAGCCTGAAGAGCTCTAATTTCAAGATCTATGCCCAAACCAAATTCCCAGGCCTCATGAAACCAGTGCGATGGGGATTTGTGGGGTGTGGTGTCAAACCGGGAAAGCGCTTCTATGCCGACAATTTTGTTGTCCAGCAAGTTGACGATGGGCTGGTAGACCATATGGTGAGAATTGTTGTGAAACAGGTACTCAAAGGATTGACGACGCTCTTCAAAGGCATGAAGTTCATTTTTTTATGACCCAAAAAGGTTCCCGCTACCTGGGATAAAGCGCTGACAATATTGATAGCGTTATCATTCAGGTGC
>JBFXIU010000409.1:0-2976 GCA_050175615.1 Porticoccaceae bacterium
GGCTGGCATCGATAAATAGGGTGCTGGTGTCTGACTTGTCCTTGTTGAAGATCAGGATCGCAGCCGGAATACCCGTACCATAGAAAAGCTTCTCCGGCAGACCAATCACAGCATCCAGCAGGTTCTCGTCGATCAGCTGCTTACGGATTTTACCTTCACTTGAACCGCGGAAGAGTACGCCGTGGGGAACAACAACACCCATGCGCCCCTGTGGTTTCAGAGTTTCGATCATATGCAGGATAAATGCATAGTCACCTTTGGTTTTCGGCGGCACGCCACGGCGGAAGCGGCTGAACTTGTCGTGCTCGGCTTCGTCATGGCCCCACTTATCCAGGGAAAACGGCGGGTTCGCGGTTACAATATCGAACAGCATGAGATCGCCGTTTTTATCCAGCAGTTTGGGGTTGCGGATGGTGTCGCCCCATTCGATCTTATGGTTGTCCTCTCCGTGCAGGAACATATTCATTTTCGCCAGTGACCAGGTAGAGCCAATGGCTTCCTGGCCGTACAGCGCGTACTGCTTGCTGCCGTGGTTAGCGACCACTTTGCGGCCACACTTCATCAGCAACGAGCCGGAACCACAGGCCGGGTCGCAGATGCTGTCACCCGGTTGTGGGTCGAGCAACTCGGCAATTAGATCACTGACTTCGGGGGGGGTATAAAACTCACCGGCTTTCTGACCACCACTGGCAGCGAAGTTTTTGATCAGGTATTCATAGGCATTCCCGATCACATCCAAAGTACCTACACGGCTGGGCTTGAGGTTCAGCTCAGGCTTGGCAAAGTCTTCCAGCAGGTGGCGCAGAATGGTGTTCTTCTGCTTTTCTTCACCCAGTTTGTCGGTGTTGAAGGAGATGTCCTGGAACACGCTTTTACCGGCGTCTTTCAGTTTGGTGCCGTTGGCTTCTTCAATGGCGTGTAGTGCCTGGTCGATACGCTCACCATTACCAGGTTCGTGGCGGCGTTCGTACAGGGCATAGAAGCTGGCGGCTTGGGGCAGTACAAAGCGCTCATTCTTCATCATCTCTTCGATGAGTTCAGGTTCATCTCCGTACTCGGCTTTGTATCCATCGTAGTGATCCTGCCATACATCCGAGATGTACTTGAGGAACAGCATGGTCAGGATGAAGTCTTTGTAGGTATCCGCGCTGATGGTGCCACGAAAGGTGTCACAGGCGTTCCATAGAGCTTTGTTGATACTGTCCTGGTTGATCTTGTCGTTCATGATTCGGGTTCCTGGTTATCCTTGTCGGTCAGCTTCTTTGCTGCCGATTCCAGCTGTTTGATGCTTTGTTCGGGTGTTGGCAGGTCTTCAGGCATACTGCCACCCAGCTCTTGAATGGTCTGGCGTACTTTCTGGCCGACTTCAAAGTGGGTTTGGTTGGCTTGGCGCTTATCCTGAACCTTGTCGCGGCGCAGCTTCTCTTCGGCCTGTGTGGCGCGGAATAGGTTGGCTGCGAGCTCGGTGGAGCCCATGTGATCAAGGATTTTCTGGCTCTTCTTCAGCCCCTTGCGGGCATGAATGGCTTTTTGGTCCAGGCCGCCATATAGGCCCTTGTAGCCATGGTTCTGGAAAATGGCGAAATCCAGATTGGTTTCTACGCCCGCTTGCTGAGCTGCTTCGACGAGTTGCTTGTTATGCTCTTTGAGCTCGTTTCGAAGGAGCAGGCGTTTTTGATCCTCTTTAAGCTGCGCAAAGGCTGCATCGTCAGCCAGCTCCTGTCGGCGTGTTTGCACAGCGAAGTAGGTTTGCCCGGCGGCAATCACTGGCTTGGCAGGGTCGCCGTTTTGTACGACCAGGTAGCAGGCATAGCGGGAGAGGTGAACGTCTTCTAACACACGTTGTGAGCCAGAGCCCAAGGTGACCATTTTGGTGGCTTCAACGAAATGGTCATTAACCGGCTGGCCGCTTGTTTCGCAGGCCTGCATGGCCTTGCCGATGACTTTCTGGAAGTTACGCCAATCACGGTACTCCAGTACTGGTGCCAAATCCCGAGCGGACCAGAATTCACTACCGTCGCTGGATGTCTGTTTCAACTCTTCGAAAGAGTGATGTTGTTGGCTCATGATTTGACCTCCCTGTCATTGAATAGCTCATGTGCAATGGCACTCATCATGCGTTCACCATTGTATATGAGTTGATTGATGATCCGGTGCTCTTCTCGCAACGTGTTGGCCATCGCAATGATGGTCTGCTGCTTCGACAGTGGCGGAATGACCACCTGAGCGTCTTCCAGCACGCTACGGCGTATGCTCTTTGTGAGCGTGCCTTCTGAGTTCTGCTCAAAATGACGTTGTAAAGGGGTTTGGTTCAGGAGCCACTCAAGGTATTCCGGCAACACTTCGGGCGTTTTAACACTCACAACAAAGAAGTGCGGAGCGGCTACGGCCTGCCGACCCAGTTGCGCCAGGCCTTGGTCAATCAGTGTGGCATAGTTGTGTGTGCCGCGTGCTGCGACCAGGATATCGCCCTCGGCCAGATAACAGGGCTCTCGCTTGCCTGTCAGCGTTGTAGGCGTACAACTTGACCAGTCGATCCCCTCTGGGACTGAGACATCTTTCATCTGTACGGCCAGCACTGTTGAGTCTGGGACTACAGGAATCTTGCCTCGGAATGGGTAACCTGCCTTGATGGTTGCTATCTGCTTTAGCTTCACTTTCTTTTGTTTCATTGGTAATGATGCAGAAATTGTCTGTTGATTTCCGCTCCCTGTCAAGCTAGTTTGCATCATTGTCATTGAAGCAGAATTTATGCGGTGCGGGAGGGTAGATTCGCCATGATTTGTTATCCGGAAGATGTGAATGAAGCAGAGGCCTTAGCGCTGCATGACTACTGGTTATTGTCAGATGAGACCTCTACAGGCTTTCTTTATACGGTGAAGCAGCTTGATCAGCGCTACAAACCTGAAGGGGCGCGACCAATCAATTCACTGACGCAAAAAGCAAGCTTTCTCCCAAGCAGTCCAGTATTTTTTT
>JBFXIU010000410.1:0-2968 GCA_050175615.1 Porticoccaceae bacterium
CCGGCAAAGCATTGCTGGCCAATATGGAGCTGGAGGAAGTCATGCAGCTTCTACCCTCCCGCCTGCCCCGAGAAACGATCAATACATTAACACTGGATGAGCTATTGCAAGGCCTGGAAAAAATTCGCCGCACCGGCATTGCTGCCGACTATGAAGAACAAACGCTGGGCGTTTGCGCTTTTGCCGTCGCCATCAATACCTATATGGGGATTTTTGCTATAGGGATCGTTTTACCTGTATCGAGACTGACTGACAGAACCCAAGCTATTTGCGACGCTCTGTTGAGCTGCAAAAAAAATATTGAAGTGCGCATCGGTGCGGAAACGACTGTAAAATCGGGCAGTTAAAAATTAAAAAGTTTGCCCTCCCTTGATTCAAACCATGACAACCCCCACATTGATGAGCCATAGTGACAAAACAAACTGGGGAAAAACCATGCCTAAAGATATCAAATTAGCGGACGTGATGACGCCATCACCAAAAACCATTGCCATAGATGCCCATCTTTCAGAGGCGAAAAAGTTGCTGGAAGAGATGAACGTCAACCAACTGCCAGTGATGAACGCCGGCGTGGTAGAGTCCATCATCACCGACAAAGACATCAAACGCTTTACTCTGCCCGCCCACAAAATCGGCGCCGATGAGGATTTGCTGGTCAGCGACATTGCCACAACCAGGGCTTTTGTTGCCGACGCCCAGGATTCTCTCGAAAAAGTGCTGCGCCAAATGATCAAACAACAGACATCCGCCGTGATTGTTTTGGACCAGGGCGAGCTGGCCGGCATCTTTACCGAAACCGACGCCTGCCGTGTGCTGGCTGATCTATTGGCTTCATAACACCGGCGTTCACGCCCCAGTGCAACGGGGCTAGACTCTTCGTGTTAAAGCGAGTAACGATTAACCGTGAATTTGCTACTTTTTCCTGCGCAAAGACTGGATGCCAACAATAGATTGCTGGTGTCTGGAAACCAGCACCTGCACCTGCAAAATATCGTCAAAGTCACTCCCGGCGACAGCATTCGTGTCGGTGAAATTAACGGCAAAATGGGTGCGGCAACGGTTATTTCCTGCTCGCCTGAGCACACATTGCTGAACGTTGAACTCAGTGTAGAACCACCCCCTCCTATTGATCTTAAATTGATTCTGGCGCTGCCGAGACCCAAAATGATGCGTCGAGTACTGCAGGCTGTCGCCAGCCTTGGCGTCAAGGAAATTCACCTGATCAACAGTTACCGGGTGGAAAAAAGCTTCTGGCAAACACCCTGGCTGGAGCCGGAGGCCATCAGGACACAACTTCTACTGGGGCTGGAACAGTGCTGCGACACGTTGATGCCCAGGGTATTTTTACAAAAACGCTTCAAACCCTTTGTTGAAGACAAGCTACCCGAAATCATAAAAGGCACTCATGCGCTAGTGGCGCACCCCTATACGCAAGCGCCCTGCCCCTGGAATCTTCGCGAATCCGTGACTCTTGCCATAGGCCCGGAAGGCGGTTTTATTCCCTACGAAATTGAAAAGCTTGTCGACTGCGGTTTTACTCCTGTAACCCTGGGGCAAAGAATTTTACGGGTCGAAACGGCTATTCCGGTGCTTGTCGCCAGGCTTTTTGGCTGATTGCTGTAAAAAGAACCCATAAAAAAAACCCGCCGTCGCGGGTTTTTTTATTGTTCAAGGAAGCCCTGATTAATGTCATTCCCGCGCAGGCGGGAATCTATAATTGCTTGATTTTTCTGGACGCCCGCCTGCGCGGGAGTGACGGAAACAGAGTTAATCAGAGTCTCCGTAGCGGAAAAGCAATCAGGGCAGCAAATGGCTTACAGCGTCGCGCTCTTCCGCCAATTCCTGTTCAGTGGCTTTCATACGCGCCACGGAAAATTCGTTGCATTCAAGCCCCTGGACAATGGTCCAGTCGCCATTGGCGCAGGTGCAGGGGTAGGAGTAAATGAGCCCTTGCTGGATGCCGTAACTGCCGTCGGAGTAGACACCCATGCTGACCCAATCGCCAGCAGCGGTGCCCAGCGCCCAGCTGCGCATATGGGAGATTGCAGCATTGGCGGCGGAAGCCGCACTGGAGGCGCCGCGGGCTTTGATAATGGCGGCGCCACGCTGTTGAACATCGGGAATGAAAGTGTTGGCGTACCAGTCCTGATCGACCAGATCGATGGCGGTTTTGCCATTGACCTTGGCATGGTGGATATCGGGATATTGGGTAGACGAGTGGTTGCCCCAGATCGTCATATTGGTGACATCATTGATGGTGGTGCCGGTTTTTTGCGCCAACTGAGTCATTGCCCTGTTGTGATCGAGACGCATCATGGCGGTAAACTGGCGGGGATTGAGGTCGGGAGCATTGCGCTGAGCAATCAGGGCGTTGGTGTTGGCGGGATTGCCAACCACCAGAACTTTAATATTGCGGCTGGCGTTGTCGTTGATCGCCTTGCCCTGCACCGAGAAAATTGCCGCATTGGCTTCGAGCAGGTCTTTGCGCTCCATACCCGGGCCGCGGGGACGGGCGCCTACCAGCAGTGCATAATCCGCATCTTTAAAAGCCACATTGGGATCGTCGGTTTGAACCATGCCCGCCAACAATGGGAATGCGCAGTCGTCCAGCTCCATGGCCACGCCTTTGAGGGCTTCCAGTGCCGGGGTGATTTCCAGCATTTGCAGGATAACGGGCTGATCGGCACCGAGCATCTCGCCAGCGGCGATTCTAAAAAGAAGGGAATAACTGATTTGTCCGGCCGCGCCAGTCACGGCAACACGTACAGGTGCTTTCACAGGCTCTCTCCACATCGAGGGGGTTAAGGGAATTCAGGAGCCAGCATTATACGGATACGGGAAAATATTTCACCCTCTTGACGGCTCAATTCGCCCTAACCAGGCTATAACGAATCTGCAGGGCACTGTAGATATCATCCTTGAAGCTGTGGCTGCTGGTATCCAGTTCGGCGACAACCTCGACCAGGTG
>JBFXIU010000411.1:0-2964 GCA_050175615.1 Porticoccaceae bacterium
GATCCGTACCGCATTCATGTCGGTGGCCGCCACCGCCATGCTGCCGATGCAAGATATCCTGGGATTGCCCTCAATTGCGCGGATGAATCTGCCGGGGACTGCCCAGGGGAATTGGGGCTGGCGTATGCAATCCCACCAGTTGACATCCGACCTGGCGGCCGAATTTGGGGAGCTGCTGCGTCGTTACGGTCGTCATGGCAACCAGTTGAAAAGTTGAAACAACTTGCGAAAAATAAAAAATAATTATATATATGCCCTGTATTTCATCGTTTTTCCAATTAATTTAGCACCGTAAAGGAGTCTGTATTATGAAAAAAATCGTGTCTGTTTTTATGATGGTTGTTATGCTCGGCATCTCTTCGCTTGCCTTTGCAGCTGACCAGAAGATCGTAGGCGTGGTAGAGAAGATTCAGATATCCGGCAATGTTGCCACGGTGACCCTGAAGGACAATAAAACCGGCAACAAAGTGCCAATCCAGGTGGTTGACAGCTTGACCCTGGACAAACTGAAGGATAAACGGATCGTGGTGGGTGACGAGATTCGCTGCAAATTTACTGATGCCGATGGCAAAAACGTGAGCAAGTTGTTCCGTAAAACGGCCGGTTGCTAGTTTAACCTTGGTTGGGCTTATTGAAAGAGGGCGCGAAGCTGTTTCGCGCCCTCTTTGTTTGTGGTGGCGGTTTCTATCCCGCTATGATCAGTTTGTCCCCAAGGCGTCGGCAGTATTCCTCCCGTGAACGCTGTTCCACCTCCACCAACGCAGCAAAAGGATGGTTAAAATCATCCTGACCGATACTGAATACACCGTGGCCGCGAACAATTACGGCCCTGGCTTTGGTGAGGGCGAATGCACGTGGCACGGTTCGGGCCATTCCTCCCTGACCACCTTCACCACCCACCACGGGAAAACCGCACACCTGGTCAATCCCTTCATGTTCTGTGGGGCTGCTGAAAAAGCTCATCACAACGGGAAAGCGTGGGTGGCCGTGCAGTACGGCCCGGCAACCGGTTGCCGCAATGATGGCACGGTGTGTCGGCAGTTCGCTTGAGGCGGTAATCCCGAGGGTGGAGCAATTGTCAAACGGGATCGGGTCTATCTGCTGTTCCAGTTCGTCCAGTCTGGCCGAGGTTTGGGAGATATACAGAGCGTTGTTGCCAGCATAGGAGATGTTGCCAAAGAATGAATCCACCAATCCTCTTTTGACGGTCGCCCGCCCAACAGCCGCAAGTTCGGCTATGATCTCAGGGGCGGTCTCCAGCGGGCCTGTTTGAAACAGGTTGTCTCCAGGTGGGGCGGGGGGAGTGTTCTCCCGCAAGATATACTCGAGTGCCGTTGATTCCTCCGGTAATAGCATGCCGTAGCTCAACAAATCCTCATGATATTTTATGAAGGTGGCATGATAGAGCGATGACCAGGCGATGTAGGCCTGTTCGAGAGTCAGCGAACCGTGTGCAGCCATACCGATGCCGTCGATGATACAACCTTTGCGACGGGTTAGCGCGGCACTGATTGCAGCAGGCACTAATGCCTTGTCCGGCAGAGCCACCAGCGGGATGTCATGTAATGAAGAGCGTGATTCGGAATCTCTGGGTACCAGGGCGGCTAAGCCGGGCAAAGCACGGCGTAGCAGCAGGGCAGGAAAGGGGAACAGCGGTTCGGCCAGTATCACCGCAGTAACCGGCAGACGATTAATCAACTCGGCGGCTAATGGGGCAAGATCAGCCGGGCCCACCGTGCTGACACGTTCATTCCGGCAGGCCAGGGCAACCCTGCCGGGCCGCACACAACCTTCGGCCTCAAGCCGCCGGGCGTATCTGGTCAACAATTGTTCCATCAGGGAATGGTGTTGGGAAGGTTGGTGATCAAGAGTGAGCCGTCTGCCAGCACCTCTTTGCGGAAACTTGCTCTGGTGCGGTGATAACCGGGAAGGGCGGCGAGCTTGATGTCACTGTTCGGCATAAAGGCTTGAGTCACGTTGGTGCCGGCTTGCCATGCTTCAAAATGAACATGGGGACCAGTTGATCGCCCGGTACTGCCAGCCAGGGAGATGGTTTCATTTTTTTTGATTGACTGTCCGACTGCAACATTAACTCTGCTATTATGTGCATACAGGGTAATCATGCCGGAGTCGTGTTCCAACAGAACCGTCCAGCCGTAGCCTGAACGCAGATCAGCGTACAGTACCGTACCGTCTGAGACAGCTTTAACCGGCGTACCCTCAGGCACAGCGATGTCAATGCCGTTGTGCTGGCGCCAGGTGCCATCAAACGGGTCAATCCGCATACCAACCCCTGAGGTGATCTGGCCATCCACCGGCAGAATTGTCTCGGCCGAGTTCGGTCTTGAAGTTTGGGGAGAAAGCTGTGCCTGAACCGTTTTTTCGATAATTTCCTGCAGTGAAGGAGGCGATTTACGGATGGCCTCCTTTGACAGCATCCTTGCAGAACCTTTGCGGGAGGTCTTGGCAGTATCCTTGATCACAACCCTCGCATCTTTTTTTAGCGGTGTGTCAGTGAAGCTCTCGACCCCGTCTACGGTGACAAAACGGTAAATATCAGCCTGGCCGGCAGAGGGGATGCACAGGAGGGATACCAAACAGAACCAGAGGGTTATCTGCTTTTGTGTGAAACTGCTCGCGTGAACTGGAATTATTTTTTGCATAGGGGCTTGTGATAGGCTCTCTTTTTTGGTAAAAATTGCTCGTTAAATATAGATGTTTACCGATTGTAATGCAATTGCTTCATCTCTGCCACCAGTAACCAGCCCAAGGATCTTACGTGGAATTTTCCTATTATGATGATGTGGTACGTGGCTCCGAGCGGGAGGATGGGCTTCTCATTGTGCAATTCCTGAAAGGAATGGTCGGACAGACCTTTTCCTTTTTGAACTACTACAAGGAAATTCCGGTTTCTTATGATGCCCGACTGGTGTCGGTAGAAAATGAGATGGCCGAGTTTGAAGT
>JBFXIU010000412.1:0-2932 GCA_050175615.1 Porticoccaceae bacterium
TGAACATCTTCCTGACGGAAAATAGCATCGTAAATATGAAGCGCCGCACCACCGGGGTAGCCCCAGAGATATTCAA
The DNA here is from genome assembly GCA_050175615.1 of Porticoccaceae bacterium. Classification (GTDB taxonomy): domain Bacteria; phylum Pseudomonadota; class Gammaproteobacteria; order Pseudomonadales; family Porticoccaceae; genus CAYXXZ01. The sequence continues at coordinate 77 of JBFXIU010000412.1, forward strand.
CGCCGGCATCGCGAAGGGCGCGAATCAAGATATCGCCACCAGACATAAGTTCCACAGTGATCATCCTCTGTTGTGTAAACACCTGAAGAGGTTAAGCATAATCGCTGCGCATTACAGGAAGGGGCATAGAGGATCTGGCAATCGGATGGTTGCCCGGGTTTTGATCCTGTCGGGACTGCTGGTAGGCAGCGCCTTTCTGTAGATGTCCAGCGAGTGATGTTGACACTCTTCTGGCGGAGCAGAATTCCATTCGAATCCATACTCAAAATGGCAAACGGCAGTTTGCGGGACGGCAACTTTACCACCCACAGAACAATAGTCAAGCCCAAAATTGCCGCCTGCCAGGATCTCAGGCCACAACTTTGGGTCAACCGTTGCCAACATTGGCAAACTCGAAATTATCGAGCCAGCGAATCCACCTCGTCCATTCTCCGCGCGGCGTCATCCAGGATCTTCTGCTCCAGCCCCTCGGCCTCATTGAGATGTTGCTCATAGATAATCTCGGGCTTTTCCCCACTGTTATCTTTAATCAGCAGCATAGAAGCCACCAGCAAAATTACCAACATCAATAATAATCGAATCATTTGTACCCTCGATCAATCGCTTAGCCCGGAAGTTGCACCAGTTGGCTGAATTTTCGCGCCGAGATCGTTCGATTTGAGCGTGCTCGTGAGCGTAAACGCTGCCATAGCAACGTCGGAGCGAGCATGCGCGCTCAAATCGGGCGAGATCAAGTGAAAAACAGGCAAACGTAGCCGGTAGCAAACTGTTACCGAACTGCAATGACGTTTACGTCTGTTATACCCGCGCAAAACTCAGATTTCAGCCTGTACTGGTGCAATTTCCGGTTTAGAGATTTCGTCGCTGAAAATCTGCCCAAGATAGTTGTTAAAGTCATCCCGCTGATAGAAAATTAAACGCTGCCACGACAGAAGAGCCGTCATGAACAAACACTCGCGCCTTGTTTACTCCACTGAAAGTGGTCGTATCAATGACAAAAGCAGCAGCCCCACACCTCCCAAAGGGGACGGCATTGTCAGGATTCGCAGGGAGACCAGTGGCCGCAAAGGCAAGGGCGTCACCACAATCACAGGGCTTGAGCTGGAAGAAAAGCCGTTGAATCAACTTGCCAAAGAGTTAAAACAGCTTTGCGGCACTGGCGGCACCGTGAAAAATTTTGTCATTGAAATTCAGGGAGATCATCGCGAAAAAATCCGTGAGGCTCTCACCGACAAAGGCTACAAGGTCAAGCTGGCGGGAGGTTGAACGATTGATATTTAAGAAACCTTTGCACAACCCAGCGCCGCCAACTGCAAAGGCTAATTAACCACCAACATATCGCCACGCAAGTGCTGCAACAGCCGTTCTGCGGTATTACCCAGGAAAAAACCTTTCAACCCCTTATTGGCAATTGTGCCAATCACCAGTAATCCGGTATCGTCCTGAGCGTGCTGAAGCTGGGTTTCCACTGCCCCCGCAACCACCTCCACGTGCTGGGCGCGAATCCCCAGTCTTGCCAGTAATTCGCCCTGGCGCTCTTTGGCCATGGCTATAGCCTGGGTACGAAAATTTTCCATAACCAGAGTGTTGGTGGCGGAAATATCGGAATAGATATAGGACGGCTCAGGAATAACCGTTATCGCCCTGAGCGGCAAATGCAGTGCTTCAGCCATGAGCTTCGCCCTATCCAGGATGCGGGCATTGAGACTCTGGTGCTCATCGCTGTCTTCCATCACATCCACAGCTACTGTCACCGCAGTGTAATGCTGTTCCTGTTTCCCCATTATCAGCACTGGACAAGTGGCGTCGCGAAGCAAATGCCAGTCATCGGGTTTATGAATAAAATCGCCGAGAACACTGTGCTCACTCACCCCCATTACCACCATCACTGCGGACAGCTCTTCCGCTTTCGCCGCTACAGCCTTATAGGGTTTTGACTGCCATTCAACCAGGGATTCGAGCTTGTCCATACCGGCAAGCTCATCGAGCCGGGATTGGCATTCATAGAGCAGTTCTTGGCGCACGGCTTCATAGTTATCAAAACCGATATAGCGATTCATTTCCTCTAAGGGGCTCACCACCGGACAATAGACAAACACCTCCGAGTGAACCGAACGGGCAATTTGTGCTGCCTTGTCAAGAATACGCTCGGCATTGGGCCAACTATTGATTACTGCGAGAACCTTGGACATCTCAAACCTCCTGATTATTTCTAGTGTGCTCAGCCCGACTATTTAGTATTTCTCTTTTAATACTTCTCTCGCTTGCAGCTACCTCATGGAAAAACCGGCAGATAACTCAAGTGCCGTGCTGCAGAGGTTCTTTAAGTCTAGACGTTATAGATGTTGATGTCTGTTGATTTACGTCATTTGTCTTCTCAGGATTCACAGGTAGCCTTCGACAGAGTTCATAAACAAACCGAGTATTTAACCATTGTGAATCCGGGCATCAGTTCAACCAGCGAATTCTCCTTTTTTATGGAAGATCCAGCGCACCTTGAACCTGCGGCTCTTCAAAACCGCCTGCCAACCCTGTCGGGCGCGGGTATTTTGATCAACTCCCCCGCGGTAAAAATACCTGACTATAGCACCCTGGTTTGTACCGAGCTGCTGTTAAAGAAAAAGTTTCTCTCGACCAGGCAGCAGGTTCACTATTTGCGCCTCATTGGTTTTCCTTTCCGCCAATTCGATGGCTACCAACTCACGGAACTCCTGTTCAGATTATGCAACAGTTATAACGTCCTCGAAGGCCACCAAGGCGAGCGAAGCATCACTCTTGAACCTGAGCAATGCATTCCAGATAACCTGGCACTGCTGAAAGGTCTCGGCTTTAATACCATCAGAGCTGTACTCGACA
>JBFXIU010000413.1:0-2948 GCA_050175615.1 Porticoccaceae bacterium
CAAAAAAACTTTCCTCTGCTGGTTTAAGACCAAAAGCAGAGATGTTGATTGAGGTTTTGCGTGAAAATCCTTTTATGACACCTCCTCCCTATGAAAAGTTATTGGGTGATTTATCAGGGGCGTATTCCCGGCGCATCAATATTCAACATCGTCTTGTCTATCAAGTTCTTGAGGCTGAAAAAACAGTTAAGATTATACGAATGTGGACTCATTACGAATAATTTTTTTGCATAACGAACAAGGATAGATCGTGCGTAGCCACGATCTTATCCGGTTGTTGAACAAGCCCGAAGCGCCCGGCTAGTCCTTATTATATGCAGATATCTTTTTTCGATTAGAGGGTAACCGGAGTCGTTTTGAGGGGTATTTTTTTTGGCAGGGTGCAGAAGTGCCGCAGCCTGCCGGCAGGCTTAAAAAAACGTCTGTCTTCATATCAATATCGCATGCCTCCTGTTTTTTGTTGGGCCGCGGCCATAGTCTCTGTGCGGTTTTATCCAGGCTTCCAGGCTGTGTAACGGAACCCCTTAATCACCATTGGCGCCCGGCAGCAGGGGCATTTCATGGCAGGCCGCGGGCGGAGGGGTATCGGCCCGAGTCGGACATGCAGGATCAATTGCACCAGTTGCAGCAGTTTTTTCGCGTTACCGCAAAGAAAGCCGTAATCCCGCACCCGTCGAAAGCCCCTGGGCAGGACATGCTGCAATATGAGTCGCAGAAAGTCCTCTCCGGCAAGGGTGCGATAGCAGATTTGGCCGGTGTTGCTTTCCGTATATTTGAAAGTGACCCGGCCGTTTTGATTGGCGACGATGTTTTTTTCGCTGATCACGCCCCGGTATAAATATCTGGACAGATATTTTATGGCCGTGATCCCTTTGCCGACCCGCTCGCAATTAACGACCCATTTCTTGGGCGTATTGGCGGGGACAGGAAGACCGGCTTCTTTTACCGCCGTAAGAAAACGTGCACGGAAGACCCGGGCCAGGGCAAATTCGTTGAACAGGTATTTGCCTTTTTTCTTTTTCCATTGGCGGCGGCGTTGATCAACACCGCCGCCGGGCGCCACCACATGGACATGCGGATGAAAATCCAGCCTTCGGCTATGCGTATGCAAAACCATGGTCATGCCGATATCGGCCCCCAGATGCTTCGGGTTTAAACCAAAATCCTTGAGCGTTTCGGCCACGCAAGAAAAAAACAGTGCATACACTTGCCGCTGACTGCGCCAGGCCAAAGGCCGGAGTTCATACGGCAGGGTAAACGTCACCATAAAATAAAGCACCGGAAGCAACTTCTCTTTCTGCCGATCGATCCATCGGCCGGCATCATGATTCTGGCATTTCGGGCAATGTCGGTTGCCGCAGGACAATGGTGTCCATTGCGCGTGATGACAGTCCTGGCATTGCGCATAAAATTCTCCGGCTGCAGGTGTGCGGCACCGGCGTATGGCGTTTAATGCCGAAAGATGCCCCGGCAGGGCCGCCTGTCCGTGCTTTTTCATAAACCGGTCGTAATATTGATTGACTATAGAGGCCAGTTCCATGACTACAGCCTCTTAAAATCAACATGAAGCGTGTTGATCAGATCGTTGATCGTGGCCCGGCTGTCCTTTTCCGTAATGTCGCTCAGGTGCGTGTAGCGGGCTGTTGTCGAGGGGTTGGCGTGGCCGAGAAGGGCCTGAATATGACGGAGGCTTAAGCCGCGTTCAAGAAGATGGGTGGCAAAACTGTGGCGCAGGGAATGGATCGAGACTTTTTTTTAATGCCGCATTCCGCAACCACGACTTTCATGGCTTTCTGCGCACCGCCCCTGTCCATGTGGGTGGTGGCTTGCCGGATGGTTTGTAAAGACCCGGTGGCCTTGGGGAACAAAAAGTTCGGATGGCGATGCCGGCGCCAGAGCTCCCGCAAGCCCTGCAACGTCAGGTCCGGCAATGGCACCAGACGATCCTTATGACCTTTGCCCCGGCGAACATGAACCCGTTTGCGTTCGGCATCGATGTCTCCGACCTGAAGAGACAGCGTCTCTTCCAGGCGCAGCCCCATGGAATAGGTGGCCAGCAAAAACACCCGGTAACGCAGCTTCCGGGTTTTGCCGATGATCCGCTCAATCTCAGCAGGGGTGAGGATGTCCGGGATGGTTTTGATTTTCGGCGGCTTGATGATGTGAATCCAGTCCCAATCCCGCCGAAGCACGTACCGCCAGAAAAATTGCAGCCCATTGCGGTCGACCTTGACCGTGCTCCAGGAATGGGAATCCACCAGGGCTGAAAAATAGGACTCCAGTTGCTCCGGGCTCAATTGATCGGGACAGCAGTCAAAATAGTCCCGAATGCGGCGGATGGCCCGGGAATAAGCGTCAATGGTCTTCCGGCTCTTGCCCCGAAGCTTGAGCAGCTCCAGGTGCCGATGATAAAGCCGGTTGAATCGGTTTACTTCAGTTTTTTCCATGGTATACTCCTTTCATTGGGGGTGCCCATCATTGAGCACGACAAGAAGTATACCCGATTTAAATTATTCCGCCGCGAAGCGGCTTCGTTCAACAACACGTTGGTAGGGACCGCAAGGGGCGTCCGGTTTCGGCTCTTACCATATTTTTTTATTAACGAGTTTTCTGCGGTGGCCCGTTTCCCTTGCGCCCCCACACCGTGGACGTTGGGCATCTTTGGAGATGATCGATGGTGAACATTAGACCAATGCAAATTCCAGGACGATGGCGTGCAGGGTACGTGCTGGATTACCACACGCTTAGCAGCACGTATCTTGGTGATGACGAATACGGCCATGCGATGTTCGACACTAAGAGAAGTGAGGTCGGCGAGTTGCTATATCGTCTCAAGTACCGCTCGGACAAGAGCGCGCTTAGCGAACTTGTTGAGGTCGCTACAAGATTCGTTCGAGAATGGAATCCGGGGGTGACCATTCTCATTCCTGTTCCTCCCTCCCGAGTGC
>JBFXIU010000414.1:0-2932 GCA_050175615.1 Porticoccaceae bacterium
CAGCGCCACAATGATATCCGGCTGGCCGGGTGCCTTGATCGTGACAACTGCATCGGTCGAAGACCACCGGGGGGCGCCTTCATAAATGAACGCGAACACCATGATGCGCTTGAGCATTGACCATTTCTGTCCATTAATACGCAGATTCTCGCCATCACTTGAGGCGCCGGTTCTGTCATCACCCATGAGCTGAATAAAAGGCGCCGCTTGATACTGGCCAAACGAATTACCGAGCGCCTGCACGCCGCCTTTGTCGCCGTTGCTCAGTTCGTACAAGCAGCCTAAATCCAAATCCACGCCTGCATTCTTACCGGCTCGGTTCCAGTTGAGATTGACACTAATCTCCCCGAAACCATCGCCTTTTTTCGCCAAACTGATGGACTCGTTTTTCTTGAGTGTCACCTTGCTGAGATTGATTTTTGGCGCGGGTGGTGGTGTTGGCTGTGGCGGCGGCGTAGGCTTTTCATCTGCCAACTGGCCACCAAAATGCTTCACCAGCGCATCAAGGCCGCCATTGAACCCTTGCGCGATAGCACTGAATCGCCACCCCCCGTCTTTGCGATAGAACTCCCCGAGCATGATTGCGCGCTCATCGCCAAAGTCGCTGCCTGAGAAGCTAAATTTAGCTTTCTCGGTTTCGTCATCCAGAATACGCAAATAGCCGGAGGTCATGCTGGACATTCTGCCGGCGTCCACCGAGGCAACCACAACCAAACGCTCGATTTTGCTCGGGATGTCCATCGGGCGAATACGAAACCCGCCCTCATCCTGTCCGGGCGCACGCATTTCAATACTGCCGCAAGGCGATCGTGTTTGGTTGTAGAAAATCATGTACCGGTCGTCAGATAGTTGATCCTTGCTATCCACACCAAACAAGGCAATATCCGTCGCCACACCGTCAATCCGCACACCCACTTCAATTTGCTGCCGGTTTTCGGTGATGGCGGATAACGGCATTCTCTGTCCTTTTTGGATAATCATGCGCTTGGCTCCTGTTAAATAATGGCTTTGGCTTTGGCGGATTTAATCCACTCGGGAAATTCTTTAAGCAACCGGTCGTATAGCTCTGATTCGCCGACGGCGTGCAAATCATCAATGGCAAAAAATCCTGCGTTATCGACGACCCTACCCGAGAGGGTATCGAGTTTTTCCAGCGCACCGTAATTGCGCCCACCAATACCGACGAATTGCCAAAAAATGGGTTTTACTGCGACCTCAGTGATGATCTTTTGAATCAGTCGGCTTTGGCTCACCCCGCCATCGCTGACGAAAATCAAATATATGGGGGCGCCAGTCGCCATCTTGTCACCACAGTAGAAATCGATAACCGCTTTCATTGCCGCCGGTTCGTTATTTGAACAAGGGGCTATGCGCTTCATCCATGCGCCCCAGCCACCCTCTTCCTTGTCAACATAGTTCCTGATGTTATGCGGCCCGATGGGCTTTAATTGCGCCACCCCGTCGGCGAATACCCATACGTCCAGTTCTCCGTCGTCATCAAAGTGCAGCGCCAGCGGCAATACTCGATCCAGTAATTCCTGCACTCTGCCGGAGTGGTACTGGTGGTGCATCGATCCAGATCCGTCAATGACAAGCCCGACTCTGGCAATGGTTTCCTGTAAACCCGACTTGGTCAAACTGACCGTTGCCTTCTTTGCCAGATCCACCAGATGCGGTGCCGCGGACTGCATTTTCTTTTCTAGTGATATTTTTGGTGGCGCAGTGGCAGGAAGCGGCTCTATTGCCACTTCGCCACCCAAGTGCTCCACCAGCGCATCCAGACCACCATTAAAGCCTTGGGCGGTGGCCGTGATTCGCCAGTCGCCATCACACCGGTAAATTTCGATAAGCATTACCGCACGCTCTTGTTCAAACTCAGCGGCGCTGACATCAAAAAATGCTTTGGTCGTTGCGCCATCCTGAATCAAAACCGCGCCTTGGCGAATATCGCGCATGGTTCCCGCGCCATCAATGGCTGCGGTGAAGACCAACCGCTCAATTGTGTTGGGTAGTCGGTCGAGAATAAGATCGAATCCCGTGTCCCCTGAGGGCCCCGGATTCGTTAAGGTCACACCCCCGCAAGGGGTTGACCTCTGATTGAAAAACGTCATGTATCGCTCGTCAGACAGTTCCCCGTTGGCATCGAGGCCAAAGCAGGCGATACCAACTGGCAATCCTTGCAGTTGAATACGCACGCCCAAAGTTGTCGAGTTGTGAAGCTCACTGATTCGTAGTCGCTGTCCGCGAGAGATTTGCTTCATCTTAAAAATCCCTTTCTTGATGGAATGTTTGCTATCTAGCCAACGCTGACGCCAAAGTTCGTGGCTAAACTTTTGAGGCCGCCAGCAAACCCTTGGCCAATGGCCTTAAATTTCCATGAGCCATCGTGGCGGTACATTTCACCAAAAATCATCGCGGTTTCGGTCGAGCTGTCTTCTGAAAGATCGAAGCGAGCAATTTCAACTTCACCCGCTGTATTCACCGCGCGAATATAGGCCTTAGACACCATGCCGAAGTTTTGCTTGCGAGCCTCGGCATCGTTGATCGTGACGGTGAACGCAATTTTTTCGATTTCAGCAGGCACCTTGGACAATTCGACGTTGATTGATTCATCGTCGCCTTCACCTTCGCCCGTCAGATTGTCACCTGAGTGAATAATCGACCCGCAGGGTGACGTTTTGTTGTTGTAAAAAATAAAGCCACTATCACCGGCCACTTTACCGTCCGCTTTTAACATAAACGCGCTGGCATCCAGGTCGAATTGCTTGCCGTCGGTCGCCCGAGCGTCCCAGCCAAGACCAAACTTAACGATTGCAAGACCCGGTGCTTCCTTGCTCAGATTGACGTTGCCGCCTTTGCTTAAACTAATTGCCATGTTCAATGTCCTCTGTTGCCAAGTGATCGGGCGGGAAACCCGCCCGAGGTGTTACAC
>JBFXIU010000415.1:0-2920 GCA_050175615.1 Porticoccaceae bacterium
AAACAGCCAGCAAGATGAATGGTTGCAGTCCCAATGTTGCAATCCCAAATTGCCAAGGGCGTTTACGCCAGCGACAGCGAATTATTTCGGGATCTCATTCGAGAGCGCCAGGTGCGGGAAAATGAAGCCGCGCAGCGGGAGGTCATTCGCCAGGCACTGAACGACGCTGAAAAAGCCCTGGAAGCAAAAGGGTACAGCGACAAATCGGTGAAGGCCATCATGGAAGAAGTGCTCGAACGCAAGGGAGTGAATGCTCAGCTATAAACTATCCCCTTGAGGAACAAGCAGCCGAAGTGTTCATCTCGCTCCAGGCCAATCTGTAGCTGGCAGTACTGCTTCACGGCGGTGGGGCTATGAATATCACTTTGACAGCGTTATCCACAGATATTGTGAGTAATCAGCAATGGGCAGGCTCCAGCACACTATACCGATTCACAGCAGCGCCCAGCGATGGTCAACTTTCAGTGCAAATTAGGGTTCCGGACAGGAAAACTCAAAGCTACCTGCCGAGGTGTTTGGGCTGCCCTTCATGATTGAATCTACAGATAAAAAATTGGCTTCGCCCCTTGCACTCCGGCCATCTGCTGAAAATTCCACAGAGGTGATGTCCAGACTGGCTGGATCAAGACTGCCCAGGTTGTAGGCACTTACCTGGCTCAAGCCAGACTCCCACTGAGCATAGGGGTTCTCAGAGCGCAGTGAAATCGTTCCGGTTTCCGTCCAGCCCTCGGTTTCAGGACGCTCGCGCCAGTTGGCAGGGGAAAACTCAAAATTGACTTTGATGTTGTCGGGCTCCTGAGTGCTCACTGCGCTTCCACCAACTACCCCGAAAGCGATCAGACACCTTGTGATTTCGAGGTCGTGATGACTATCGCCTATTTTGAGGAAGCCAGTGCCTGGACTGCCAAAGCTCGGCCCTTCTTCTCGTGACGAGAGATTTTGCCCGGTAGCGGAATCGTTGAGTGGAGACCCATTATCGCCGCATCCCGTCAGTATGAGGGTTAATATGACGAATAGGCTTCTTGCGCTTGTTTTCATCGGGCTCTCCTTGTGGCAGTACCTGGGTGTGAAGATGAGTATAACCGCTCACCACGGGAAATGAAGGAAATCGATGTTCTGCAAGATTGGAAGCTCTTGCCAAAGGCTGTGTGGAGTTCGGCATAAGCCGCGAAGGCCTTCCGCAGGCGGAAAATACATTTCCGATGACCGGTTCTCGAAGCCGCTGCCATGACTGCCAAATCGGGATAGTAGTACAACCATATTTCACACAATCCAATAGCTTAAGTCAGCGCGAGTCATCTATACTCAGGCAGCAGCTATACCTCGATGCAGCTGCCTATTGGTCTTGGCGCATGGCTGTCTAAGAGAGGGTTGCTGCGTCGACCCTCACACGTTCATGAAGACGGAGAACCGATTGATGATCAAGACTTTGCCATTGATTCGCGCTATTACCCTTTGCGCTTTCGCACTCACCGTGGCTGGATGTGATTCAGATCCGTCCACAGACCAGGCAACCACAGTCATGCCAAACAAGAAAGCATTGAATAAATCTTACGACGAGGCGCAGCCTCAGGATTGCCCGGTCTTTGCCCGCGAACTTCAAGACGCCTGCAGTGATGTGGTCGACCGGCGCCTGGATTTTTCCTGCAACACGTATCTGGTGCAGCTTGAAATGGCACAGCAACAGGCTGGAGGCAAACTTTTTGCAGTGGGTGGTGACGCCGAAAACGAGAAAGTGACCTCGGCGCTTTGCCGCAAAAGTCTGGCCAATCTTAGAGCCGCGCGGGACAGGGCAGAAGAGAAGCCAGTTGACAACACTCCTTGGGCCACTGAATGTGACGATTACCTGGCCACCCTGCAGAAAGCGTGTTTTGCCAGGATTGCAGATGGTACCCATGCGCAACACTGCAAGCAGACCATTCAGATGGTGCAGGCCGCAGTCAGTGACAAGAATGACGGTGCCATGGCATGTGGAATGGGAGCTCTTTACTTCCCCTCAGAACAGTGACGCACCAGGTAAAGCTACTCCCAGGGGAAACCAATGACAACATCATCGAAAAGCACCGCGGCACTTCTTGAACTACCTCCGACAGCGGTCGATCCGGTTATCGCCAAGGTATTGAGGCCGGATGAGCGGGTTCATTGGCAGGGTGCCTACCGGCCTTTTCGGATGGGGGCTGTCAATTCGCTGGTGCTGACCGCAGTCATGGCGGTGGCTGCTTGGTGGTGGTTTGGCCAGACCGGAGAGCTGCAGGCCCTGCAGGCGCAGCTGGAACCCCTGCTAAACGAGCTGCGGGAGAATCCGCAGCTGCGCAGCGGCTTGCTGGTGACAGGGGCGGTGATCATGCTGGCCTCGCTGTTTCTTGGGCGTGGACGCTATTGGCACTTTGCACTTACCAATGAGCGAGTGCTGGTGCTGCGCAATGGAAAGCTCCGGGAACAGGCAGCACCGGAAGAAATCATCATCCTGGGCCGACGTCCCTTCGGCTGGGTTCTATGGCGGTATGCTGAAGGCCGTGGGCGTCAAGGTTTTGGATCCCGGTCTGTTAAGGGCCGCAGCGGTTTCAAATGCAAGGATGACCCAAAGGCGGTAGAAGCGTTGTTGCGGCGCTGGCAGGCGCGGCTCACCCTGGAGGCACAGCGCAGTTCCGAGGCGTTCCGCCGCAACATGGAAGGGGAAGCGGTAGGCGGTTCGGTTGGCGATGCAGCGTCCCCTCAGTCCGCCCCCTCCGCATCGGCGCCACAACCAATACTGGAAGGAAGCGCTGAGGGCAGCATTACTCTGGTAAACCGCCAGCTGGGGTTCAGTGTTGATCTGCCGGAACCCTGGCGAGTCGAGGTGGAGCAGCGTTTCGACGGACCCTTGCGGCTGTTCGGAGTGACTCTGCTGCCCCGGCTTGTGCGTGAGGGCAAGCGACGG
>JBFXIU010000416.1:0-2915 GCA_050175615.1 Porticoccaceae bacterium
TGTGGCAAAACAACGCTGATACGACACCTGTTGAATGAGCTGGGTCCAGACCTGACGGTGGGCCTGGTGTACAACACCCACCCGGACATCGCGGATTTACTCGAATGGATCATGCTGGCGTTCGGGCAGCCATACGAAGGCATGTCCTCGGTGGCCCGGTACGATGCGTTCCAGCGCTTTTTGATCAACGAGTATGGCGCTGGCCGCAGAACCATACTGATCGTCGATGAGGCGCAAAATCTGAGCGTCGCGGCGCTGGAGTCTTTGCGCATGCTGTCCAACATCAATGTGGACAAAGACCAGCTGTTGCAGGTGATCTTGGTTGGCCAGCCGCAGCTGCGTGATCTGCTACAAAAGCCCGAGCTGCTTCAGTTCGCACAGCGCGTGGCCGTGGATTTTTTCATTCCGCCGCTGAATCCTGAAGAAGTCGCCGCCTACATCACGCACCGCCTTCAAGTGGCAGGCAGGGAGGAGCCACTTTTCACGCCCGCCGCGGTGCAGCGTATAGCCCAAACGTCGCATGGGGTGCCGCGTAGTATCAACATCCTATGCGACACGCTGCTGGTCTATGGCTTTGCTTCAGATAGTGTAGCTATCGATGCAGCTCTGGTGGAGGATGTGCTGCGGGACAGGCAGGAATACGGGGTGCTCTCTGGATCGCCGGTGGGATAGACCGTTCAGCTCATTGAGCGTGGCCGAACGATGCTTTAACCTTTAGCAACGTTTTAATTTTTCAAGCAGGTCCCCAATGAGCAATTTTAAATTTTCTCTCAAAGCAATTTCTGTAGTTGCGGGAATGGTTGTGGGCGTGATGGCGCCCATGCACGCAGCAACGGCAGGAACGGTAAACCTGACATTTAATGGTGCAGCGTACGGGTACGAAAACTTCGATTTAGTCAATGGCAACCCCTCGGTCAACGATTCCAATCAAGCTGCTGGCGGTTTCAAGATGAAGGTGAACACCTCTAATGATTCGCAATTTAAAGCGAATAATTCGATTCTGGCTTGGTGTATCGAGCTCACGCAATCGATCAGTGCGGGATCGAGCTATAACTACACGACTACGGACTTGACTTCTGCCCCTAGTTGGGCGGGCAGGTTGCAAGAACTCATCGCGCAAAATTATCAGACTGTTTTGAGTGCAGCCAATAGCATTACATCCGCTGCGATGCAGCTGGCGATCTGGGAGGTGGTGTATGAGCCTGCCACTTCCGCTTTGGATTTGTCGAATGGTAATTTCCGTGCTGACGCCCCACGGTTTAATGGGAGGGATTCGACTCTTGCTAAGAATATGGCACAAGGCTGGCTTGACAATTTGAGCAGCTCTGCAGATACTGGAAAGTATAAGATTGTGATGCTTACCAATGGAAGTGCGCAAGACTTGGTTACGGTTTTGCCGACTCCCATCCCCGCAGCCGCACTGCTGTTCGGTTCCGCCCTTGGCTTGGGCGGCTTGCTGCAACGGCGCCGGCGTGCGACGCCGGCAGTAGCGGCGGCTTGAACCTGTTTTCTTCTCCATAAAAAATGCCGCATACTGTTGCGGCATTTTTATGTGCAATTGTCGTCAGGTGGAACCATTGCGCATGGTTTCGATTTTGGCCACGGCCTGCGCGCGGTTGACGACGTCGAGTTTTTTGAAAATACGCTGCACATGGTTTTTGACCGTGAAGGCGCTGATGTCCAGAATCATGCCGATCTCCTGGTTGGTTTTGCCTTTGCGCACCCACTCCATGATGTCCACTTCGCGCGCGCTCAGACCTACGTCGGCGTCGGTTTTGAGGGGTTGGGGCTTGTCGGCGGATACGGGGGGGGCAAGGTATTGCTCGGGCAAATGCGCAACCTGTCGGAAGGCTGCATCGATGTAGGGCAAGAGATAGCGCAGCGACTCGCGCGGAGCCTCGCCCGCCAATGTGGTCGAGCCCATGAAAACGTAAAGACAATCTTGTCGGCCGCGCTGGTCTTTGATGCCATGGATCAAGGCCGTGCGCATGCGTGAGAGGGTGTTCAGGATGTCGGGGTTGTCGATGTCGTGAAACAGCAGCCCCTCGTTGGAGTGCACCGTGAAGGGCGCATGGTCGCAGGCGTGCCAACGTTGTACCAGGTCGGTGATGTAGGGTTGGATGGACTTGTCGCCAAACGACGCCGTGCGCAGCCCTGGCAGTGGTGAGACGACGTCGTAGCAAACCAGCCCCAGAGAAAAATTGCCCCACGCCACGATGACGATGTCGTGCGGCATGAAGTTTTGAATGTCCCCCTGCAGCCAGTTGAACAGGGCGTAGTGGCTGCGAATCGTCAAGGACTGCTGCACTACCTGCAGCATCTGGTTCAGCTCGGTCAATGACAAATTCGTGAGAAACGACATTTTGGGCGGGCTAGTGGCATCCAGCTGCATCCTAGCAGATGGGCTCTTTTCGGCAGAAGAGGTTGTTTCGTTACAACACAATACAATCCTGCCTGCGCAGTTTAGCCAGGGCAAAATCGGCGAAAAATAGCGGCTATGATGACCGCCCAATGGGAATGTGCGCTGAGCATAGGTTTTGCAAAAATTGAGAGTAAGCAAGCAGCAGTTTTATGGATTCTTTGAGTGACATGCTTCCGGCCGACTTTGAATGCCTGGGGAGTGCTACAGAGTTTGCCGACGACATCCATGAAATCTTCAGCAACTTCGGGTTGGTGGAGGGCCCCGACACGAGCGAGACCTTGCTGCTCTGCAATTTCATGGTGTGCTACTCGGCCCCACGGGGGGCCAAACTCGTACAGCAGGGCGAGGTCGGCAACTACATGTTTTTTTTGCTCACCGGCCATGCGGAGTTGTTCATCGAGAACGACAGAGGTCAGCCGGTGTCCATTGGCACCATAGGTTCTGGTGTGTCAGTGGGCGGCATGTCGATGATTGACCACAAGCCGCGTGCCGT
>JBFXIU010000417.1:0-2907 GCA_050175615.1 Porticoccaceae bacterium
GGTCCAGACGTTTTTACAGGTAATAGAGCAGGTGTGGCAGCCGATGCATTTGTCCAGATTCAGGACCATGCCGATTTGTGCGCGTACTTTCATGGTGTATTCCTCTTCCTACTCTTCATCCAGCCAATCAACATTGTCCATTTTGCGAACAATCACGAATTCATCCCGGTTGCAGCCCACTGTGCCGTAGTAGTTAAAGCCGTAGGCGAGCTGGGCGTAACCGCCAATCATATGGGTGGGTTTCATCACCGCTCTGGTCACCGAGTTGTGAATACCGCCCCTGGTGCCGGTAATTTCTGAGCCCGGCACATTTACGATGCGCTCCTGGGCGTGGTACATCATGCTCATGCCCTCCGGCACCCGCTGGGACACCACGGCGCGGCAGGCAATGGCGCCGTTGACGTTAAAGACTTCGATCCAGTCGTTGTCTTTAATGCCGCCCGCCTTGGCGTCCGTCTCGCTGAGCCAGACGATGGGGCCGCCCCGGCTCAGGGTCAGCATTAACAGGTTGTCGGAATAGGTGGAGTGGATGCCCCATTTTTGGTGGGGCGTAATCCAATTGAGCACCAGTTCCTTATTGCCGTTGGGCTTTTTGTCGAGCATGGGCGCGGTGGTTTTTAAATTCACCGGAGGTTTGTAACTGACCATGGTTTCACCGAAATCCCGCATCCATTGGTGATCCTGATAAAACTGCTGGCGGCCGGTGAGGGTGCGCCAGGGAATCAGCTCGTGAACATTGGTGTAGCCGGCGTTATAGGACACATGCTCGTCCTCGAGGCCAGACCAGGTGGGGGAGCTGATAATCTTGCGCGGTTGCGCCTGAATATCGCGGAAGCGGATTTTTTCCTCTTCCTTAGGTTTCGCCAAATGGCTGTGATCGAGGCCGGTGAACTCACTCAGCGCCGCCCAGGCTTTTACCGCCACCTGACCGTTGGTTTCCGGTGCCAGACTTAAAATCACTTCGGCGGCATCGATGGCGGTATCAATTCGCGGTCTGCCCTGGTGGGGGCCGGATTCGTGGTGGCGGCGGTTGAGGTCGCCGAGAAATTCCACTTCTTTGTCGGTATTCCAGTTGATGCCCTTGCCGCCGTTGCCGAGTTTTTCCAGCAGCGGGCCGAGGGAGGTGAAGCGGTTGTAGGTGTTGGGATAATCCCGTTCAACCACCACCATGCCGGGGGCGGTTTTGCCGGGAATCAGCTCGCATTCACCTTTCCACCACATTTGTACGCCGTCCGGCTGCGCCAGTTCTCCCGGGCTGTCGTGCATCAGTGGCTGGGTGACCAAGTCCTGCTCTACACCGAGATGTCCAGGGCAAAGTTCGGAGAATTTTTTGGCAATGCCTTTGAAAATATCCCAGTCCGAACGGGACTCCCAAACCGGGTCCACCGCCTTTGACAAGGGGTGAATAAAGGGGTGCATGTCGGAGGTGTTCATGTCGTCCTTTTCATACCAGGTGGCGGTTGGCAGGACGATATCCGAGTACAAACAGGTGGTGGACATGCGGAAATCCAGGGTCACCCAGAGATCCACCTTGCCCTCTGGCGCCTGGTCGTTCCAGACGATATCTTCGGGTTTTTTCTCGCCGCTTTCGCCGAGATCCTGACCCTGCAAGCCGTGTTTGGTGCCGAGGAGGTGGCGCAGCATATACTCATGGCCTTTGCCGGAGGAGCCGAGAAGATTCGACCGCCAGATAAACATATTGTGGGGATAATTTTTCGGGTTGTCCGGGTCTTCGCAGGCAAACTTGAGATCGCCGGATTTCAGCTGCTGCACGGCATAATCCTTGGCGGACATACCTGCAGCTTCCGCCTGCTTGCACAGTTCCAACGGGTTCATGCCCAGCTGCGGGGCTGAGGGCAACCAGCCCATGCGTTCGGCGCGGGTGTTGTAGTCGAGAATGGAACCTGTCCATTGGCTTTTGTCCGCCAGCGGCGACAGCACTTCGGTCATGTCGAGTTTTTCATAACGCCATTGATCGGCGTGATTGTAGAAAAAGGAGGTGCCATTCATCTGCCGGGGCGGGCGCTGCCAGTCGAGACCAAAGGCCAGTGGCAGCCAACCGCATTGGGGGCGAAGTTTTTCCTGGCCGACATAGTGCGCCCAGCCGCCGCCGGACTGGCCGACGCAGCCACAGAGCATCAACATATTGATAAGGCCGCGGTAGTTCATATCCATGTTGTACCAATGGTTGAGCGCAGCGCCGACAATAATCATGCTGCGACCCTTGGTCTTGTTGGCGTTGTCGGCAAATTCACGGGCAACCTGAACGACGATATCCGCTTTAACGCCGGTGATTTTTTCCTGCCAGGCCGGGGTGTAGGGAATGTCGTCGCTGAAGCTTTTCGCGGTATTGGGGTCGTCGAGGCCGTTGTCGACACCGTAATGAGCCAGGGTGAGGTCGTAGACACTGGCGACCTGAACGGTGCTGCCGTTTTTGAGAGTGATGTTTTTAACCGGCACCTTGCGGCGCTGAATGTCGTCGTGCTGGGTGTGCTGGAAATAGCCGAGATCGTGTTCCTTGGCGCCAAAATAGGGGAAGGCAACTTCGGCAATAGCGTCGGCACTGTTTTTCAGGCTCAATGCGAATTGATGTTCCTGGCCGGTTTTGCCGTCTTTCTGCTCGATGTTCCACTTGCCTTTTTCGCCCCAGCGGTAGCCGATGGTGCCGGTGGGGGAAATCAGCTCGCCACTGACTTCGTCCATGGCGATGGTTTTCCACTCGGGATTGTTTTCCTGGCCGAGGTTGTCGCTTAAATCAGATGCGCGCAAAAATGAACCCTGGACAAGGCCATGTTCGCTTTGCTCCAGCTTGACCAACATGGGCATGTCGGTATAACGGCGCACATAATTGGTGAAATAGTCGGTGGGATTGTCGATATAAAATTCTTTGAGATTGACGTGGCCAAA
>JBFXIU010000418.1:0-2882 GCA_050175615.1 Porticoccaceae bacterium
TTCTCCCATTTAGCAAAACTTCCGGGCGGCCCTGCTCATCGGTCCGCAAAGGCACAAACAACCCTCCAGGCGTTTTGACATAAAGTATATTGCGATGCGCTAGGACGCCACCGCCCATATCTTGCAGAGCTTCCGCCTCGTTTATGAAACTTCCATTTTCTTTCCACAGCCTCCCGGTGCGAGGCCAAAGCTTATTCGGATCCATAGTAACACCTCCTACTCAGATATATAAAGCCTGCAAGCCCCTAAAAAAGCTTCTCTGTTAGCCTCCTCGCTGTGCCCCGTCAAGTCGAGAGCCACCATAACCGCACCAGGCGGAACGCGCCCGGGCGGAATGCTATCAAACACATTGCTTCCCATAACAATCTTGTGACCCCGCAGGAGCGAATTATCGTTCTGATCCGCGATGTCAACCGTGAAGAAGTCCTCGACGGCGTTATAAGATAGGGTGATGCGGTAGGTTACACCACTGATCCTAACCTCCATCGTCGCGGGGAGCGTATCGGGATCGAAAGGTATATATAGCATGTTACTTCACCAGCCCTAACTTCTTGGCCATATTCAGCATCCAACTGCTGGGCTTATTTTTCTCTTGTGTCTCCTGTGGAGTCTCCTTCTTAGGCTCCTTCTTTCCCGCCTCAACAGGTTTCGATTCCGGCTTGACTTCCGTTACAGGGTCAGGCAGACGAATCTCCCGAGTGGATAGCTTCGCGATGCGCACCTGCCGGAATCTGATATCTAGCTCTACGCCGTTAGCTATTTGAGCGTCTTTGTGAGGCGTCAGGGAATCGATGACGCAGTTTTCCAACACCTCTAGTACGCCCGCATATGTAGTGACTACACCTCTACGCTCAGCTTCGCGCAGGCGTCGATATCTGTCCTGCCAATCCGGCCCCGTCAAAAGGGCCCTTACCTGCACCCCGAGGGATTGCGGGCGCACATGATCGGATATGGCGGAGCCATCTTCAATGGTGTGCTCAGATACCTCGGAACGAGCTTCTATTGACTCCTCTGAGAGCGCATCGAAATACACTCCGCCGTATCTAGCGCGAGCCATATACTATCACCCCTCGGGATTCACTACCACCATGCCATGATAAATTTGCCGGAACAGGTCGAATACCGCTTCCCGCACCTGATCCGCTATTACGCCCCCGGCCTTGCGAGCGCCTTCTACTGTCCCTGCATCCGCACCTTGTAGCGTCACATTGACAGTTATCTGAGGCGCGAAAGTAAAGCCTCCCATTCTGCCGCTATATAAAGCTCCACCAGCCGCACCAGCTCCAGCCATTGCAGGCTCCGCGCCGCCGTAGAGCATGGCCTCCATCATGCGGACCGTTGCCTGACGGCCATATTCGAGCGCATTGGGAACTACACTGAAGAATTTGCCAACCGCCGTTTTGATTGTATCGATTGAACCAAGAAGGCCAGAGGAAATTGTTTCGGCCAGCCCAGGGCCCACTTTATCCAAATCGGAAAGGGGCCCTATTTTAGCGGGCGAAAATGGGAGAAAGTCCCGTATCGTTTGGGCTAGACTACTGAGAGCGCCTTTTATCTTCTGAGGAACGGCCAGGATAGCGTTGATGATTGTTTGCGCAATATCCAGGTTGCGGAAAGGCTCAAGTATGGTGTTTATCAGGTTAGAACCCCAATTCTTTACAGCGGCCCATGCTCGCCCGATAGCACCTGTAACCTGATCCCAATGCCCTATCAACGTGAGAACCGCGCTGATTGGACCAGCCAGGAATGTCTTCCCTTGTGCCCATTGCTTGAGGGCATTCCATGCCCGCCCGACAGCTGCCGTCACCCAATCCCAGTTTCGTATCAGGAAATATATTCCCGTCCCAAGCGCAACTATAGCGCCAATAATCCAGGTTAGCGGGCAAGCCAAGAGCACGGCATTGAACGCCGTCCCGCTCGCTATGGCAGATCCAAGCCCCGCGATCATGCTTGGAATTGCTGTCGCCGCGGCCACAACAAGATTCTTCACAAAGACAGCGACCGTTTTTATCGCAACCCAGTAAAGCTTGAGACCGAATAGTGCCGCCTTAGCTATTGCAAGCCCTAACTGCACCACAAACGGTGCTATCGCTCTAAGCCCAGCCCATAAGAGCCGTGCTCCGAATACTAGCACCCTAAAGCTTGTCACAACAAGCGAACGGGCAAAGCTCGCAACCCTAACTATCCCGCGCCATATCCCCAGCGCGAAGTTCTTTATCATGATTCCTGCGGCCCGGATAAGCGCAGGCCCGAAGAGGAACCCCAGCACGCCGGCGGCCACTCTCACGACGACTATATGTTCCCGCATAAACCCGGTAACCTTCTGCACAAGCGGAGTTACCCGCGCTATGGTCCTGCCTATGACGCTATCCCCGCCTCGAATGTAGGTGATGAGGTCCTGAATTGCAAGCACCACAAGCGCTATCCCGGCACCAATGAGCAGGAATTTACCAAGAGCTATATTGCTCTGAATGCCGAAAAACCTCATGGCTTTACCCAGCCGCAGATATGCCGCTGAAGCCAGCTTGCTCAATGCAGGAGAAGCCTCTATCGCTTTACGTAAGGCAATATATTTCGGCAAGATGAACGCCGCCGCAGTGCCGACACCTAATACTGCGACGGAAAGCCCGATAAGCACTGCCGCAACGGTCTGCACCGGGGCCGGAAGCGCAATGAACACGTTCGTCACGGCTGTTACCGCATCGGCAATGAGCCGCAAGACAGGAGCGAACTTCCCGCCGATGATAATAGCTGCCGTCTCAATTGAGCCAGAGAGCTGCTCCCAGGAACCTGCAAGGTTGTCTAGTTGCTTCTCCGCGATCCTCCGCGCCGTGCCGCCACTATTCTCAAGCTCTTTTGTGAATTTCTCAAGCTTCTCCGGC
>JBFXIU010000419.1:0-2882 GCA_050175615.1 Porticoccaceae bacterium
GCTGATCCGTTCCAGATCAACCAGACGACTGAACACCTCAATCGCCTTGGCCTGAACGTCAAAACGGGCAAACGAAGCCAGCGGTGCACCGGTTTTTTCCGAAAGACTGACCCCGTCCAGGCGGGTCAGGCCGCTAACCGTCAGTTCCGGTTGTTTCGAGGCGTGAACCCGGTAGGTGATGGCCAGATTCAGGGTCAGGCTGCCCTGATCCAGTTTGATTGGCAGATCGGCCGGCAGATAGCCCAGATAGAAGGGCAGATTCAGCTTGTCCAGGTTGAGATTGACCGTGGCCTCCATCGCCTTGGCCAGGGGCTTTGCCTTACCCTCAAACCGCAGCGGAGCGCCGTTTACCACTGCCGAAAAATGCGGATGGGTATACTTCTCTGCCAGGTGGGGGATATTACTGATAAAGGGAATCCCAAGTTGCAGATTCTGAACCGTGTGTTTTTTACCGCCTGCCACGGCCTGGTCGCTAAATGCAAGATTACCGTTGGTAACCGTGATGTTATTGATCGAGAAGCGGGCAGTGCTCTTCTTTTCGCTCTTAGGTTGTTTGGCCAGGTGATCGAGAATATCGGAAAAATTGTAGCGGTTGGCAGCGGTGCGCACCAGCCGGATCCGGGGCTCCACCAGAGAGACCTCATCCGCCACCGCAGCAAAACGGAAGATGGACGCCATGCTCAGCGAGGCCCGCAGCTGCCCCAGCTCCACAAAGGGGGTGCTGCCGTCCGGTTCAAACAGCCGGAAACCTTCCACCGTGGCGGTCATGCCAAAGGGGTTGATCCGCACCTTGGCGATGCTGGCCTTGCGGTTCAGGGCCGTGGAAATACCTTTTTCAGCCTGGCTGCGGATGATCCCCGGCAGGATCAGCACCATGAACAGCAGCAGCACGGCAACCGTTCCGCCACCCCCGATGGCCAGCTTTTTCTTGTGTTGTTGCAGCCAGTTGAGAGCTGTTTTCCAGTTCATGGCAGGTCTCCTTCAGTCCGGTGATCAGGCTGAAACTATACCGCATCCTGCATAAAGTGGAAGCGCTTGATTGAAAATCCTTATGGCTGGGGTATACTCAGCTCCCGATACATCACTTAACAGGAGGAACACCATGATCAGCCCCAAAATGGCCGATAGTCTCAACAAGCATATGAACCTGGAACTGTTTTCCGCCCACCTCTACCTCTCCATGTCATCCTGCGCCAACGAACTGGGGCTGAAAGGTGCCGCCACCTGGTTTCTGGTGCAGTACCAGGAAGAGATGATCCACTTTATGAAATTTTACCGCTACCTGGTGGACCAGGGGATCAACGTCAGTTTTCCGGCCAGCAAGGCGGTGCCCGACAAATACAAAACCCTGCTGGAGATGTTTGAAAAAACCCTGGTGCATGAACAGCTGATCACCGCCTGCATCAACGAGCTGACCGAGCAGGCCGTTAAAGAGAAAGACCATGCCAGCCAGATCTTCCTGCAGTGGTTTGTGACCGAGCAGATTGAAGAAGAAAACAACGACCGCGATATTATCGCCAAGCTGAAGCTGGTGGGTAACAACGGCCACGGGGTGCTGATGATCGACAACGAACTGGGTCAACGGGTGTTTGTGCCGGTGCCGGGTGCCACCGTACCGATCCAGATAGCCTAGGCGGAGTCAGTGTCCTTGACTATATTGACGCTTTGCTGTACGTTTTTCTGTACAGGAGGTGTTTCATGTTAAAAAGTTTATCAATTATGGAAGCTCGCAACAGCTTGACATCGCTGCCCGAACGACTTGTGCAAAACAGCGGCGAGGCCGATGTATTGGAAATAACGCGGCGTGGCAAACCGGTGCTGGCAGTCATGCCGTGGGAGCTGTACGAAGCGGTGACGGAAACCTTGGAAGTGCTGTCTGACCCAGAGTTACAGGCCCAGTTCAGGGATAGTTTGCGTGAGCTGAAAGCCGGCGAAACAATCCCTTGGGAACTTGCCAAACAGAGGCTTGCGGCGTGACGTGGCGCATTGTCATCACCCCGACGGCGTTCAAGATGCTCTCAAACATTTCTGATCGTCGGGTCAGAGACAAGATTGTGGCAGTGATTGACCGTCTTGCTGAGGAGCCTGATAAGCAGGGTAAGGCTCTGGTGGGTGAGTTGTCAGGGTTGCGCAGCATCCGTGCAGTTGGGCAACGCTACCGGGTTATCTATCGGCTGATTGATCAGCAGGTTGAAGTGACCGTGCTTGCGGTTGGTATTCGGCGTGATGGCAGCCGTGACGACATCTACCAACTAGCGAAAAAATTGATCAGGTTGCGTCTACTACAGTAACAGCATTTTTTCTGTGCCCTCTGTGGCAGTTAAGGTCGTGACATGAAAATCCGTTTTTGCGAACACAGCCCCAGGGGCAAAAGCAGGCTGGTTAAACGGCTGGCCCAGGAGTTTCCCGATCTGGATGTCAAGGTCAAGGGTTGCTGCAAACAGTGTAAAGCTTGCCGCGAAACGGCCTTTTGCCTGGTGGATAATCAGTCTGTGCTTACGGCTAAAGATTGGGACGATCTGTACAAAACTATTTGTAAAAACATGTCAATTTGATTCTCTATATATTGTAATTGTTGAATATTAATAGATATTTGTTTGCATTAATAAATTGATTTGGTGTATAAGGAGCGCGTTTACACGACGCTGCAACAAATGCTGCACACCGTATCACCTTGAGACAAAGCACAACAGGCATAGGATCAGACTGGTTTTGTACCACCACTTTTACCAAGCAGCACTATTTTCCATGGAAAAGGAGAGATGTATGCGTAAGGCAAACAAGTTGATGCTGGCTGCTGTACTGGCTGTAGCCCTGCCCACCGGCGCCCTGGCCGCCGAGCCTGACCTGCAGGTCAAGATTGACAAGCTGTCCCAACAGAT
>JBFXIU010000420.1:0-2850 GCA_050175615.1 Porticoccaceae bacterium
GCCATTTGCGCCACAATATCATCTCTCTGCTTGGTGTAATTCTGGAGATTAGTTTCAGCCCTGGTCTTTTCAATTTTGCCCTGCTCGATTTGGGTTTTTAAATTATTTAATCTGGCGGTAATATCTGACATAGCTATACAGCCTCCTTGATTTTTTGATAATCAATAGCCTGGCCGCACAACGGACATATACCGGCAGCGGCCAGTTCGTCCTGATATGCACCCTGCAATTCCGCTATACGATTTTCCCACATGACGACTTTACCCCTGGTATCCTCAATTAAACCGCTTAAGCTGGCATATTTATCCTGCATGATAACAAGCTTTTCCCAGCGGCGGCGTTTCTCGCCGGCGGCCTGTAGGAGTTTCTCTACTTCTGCAAACTGTTGCAGGGCTTCGACCTTAACCTGCTCCTGCGTAATAAGCATCCCAGTTTTACCGTAAGAGCGTGCCAGTCTTTCCAGGATATCCCGTTGCACAATCTTTTCTTGTATACCGGCTGTCAGTTCTCCGGCTCGGTCAATCCCCTGAAGATTACTTAAAATCCTCTGGCTCTTTCGTATTGTCTCTTGGGCAGATAGATAATTTGCTTTCAGGTTACGTAGCCTTTTTGCTCTGTCTATGCCCTCCGTTGCCACCTGGAGTTTTCTTTCAGCTTCCGGCAGCCAGGCATATTGCTTAATAATTTTTTCGCAGGCCCAAATACTTTTTTCAAATGTCCAGTAATTATTTACCAGCTTCACCAGCATTTCTTTGCTGCGCTGGTTCTCCACAATATTTACTGCACGCTCCTCCGCCTGCTCCAGATTCCGCCACCTGTAAAGCACAGCATGGCAGCCTGTGATTTTCTCGTCAAACTGGATTATCTGCTCTTTAAATTGAGACAGCTTATTTTTCCGCTCTTGCGCCGCCTTAATCCTCTCCACTAGCTGCTCCAGCGCCTCGATCTTTGCCTTTGCTGTCGGCAGCCAGTCATATTTCCGGATCTCTTCTTCTAACTCCGCTACTTCCCCAGCCAGCCGCTTCTCGTCCTGGTTGCGGCGGTATAAATCCGTTCCAAGTTGTTTGGCCGCAAAATCGATCTCTTCCGTCCCGGCCAGCTTGCCTAGCACCTTGGCTCTTGCCCCGGCAGAAATACTACGGCCTAAAAACGGTCCGTCCAACTGCTCGGCCAAGTTTAAATTCAGCTCCAGGTCGCCGATTTTGACAGGGCGAACGCCAGTGAGTTCCTGGACTTCGAGGGGGACGGAGCTGCCGAAACCCTCGAACACTTGGGGTTCAGTCGTCTCCGGAGCGACAATTTTATAGCGGTTTGTGCTTTTCGTCCGCTCCCGGATAACAGTATGTCCGCTTTCAAGCTCTACCGTCACTCGGGCGAACGATGCCCCGACGCGGATAAAGTCCGTTCCCTGCGGCTCGTTAAACAGCAGCCAGCGCAGGGCGCGCAGGATAACGGTTTTGCCTGCGTCGCTGGGGCCGGTAATGACGGTAAGCTGGCCGTTTGTAGCGGGGACTATTATGGTTTTTACATGGGATTGGAAATTTTCTATCTGAAGCCGTTTTATGGAGTTCAAAATCATGCCTCCTTTCGGGGCGTTTTATATTCCCCTCAGCCGGAACTGGGAGAGCATAGTTTCCGGCTGAGGGGAAAAAAGTTTAATACGGTTGTTCATCGCTGTTTACGGCGCCTTCATCATAATAATCCTCAGCGGTAATACCTTCTTTACGCGCCGCCTGGACGACCGCTTCCCGCATCTTGATTAGCCCGGGAATATCCTTGAGCGGCGTATCGCCGATAACCTCAGGTTGTGCCAGCGCCGAAAACTTGTAGCCGTGGCGCTCCGCCGCCTCCAGGCTTAGCCTGACGACCTTCTGGATAGGCGCAAGCTTCTTCTGTGCCAGCGCCGTAACAAAAGCGTCGAATTTTCCTAAAGAGGTAGGCGGCAGGCTTATGCGGCTGGGGATAATTTCGCCCTCCTGCAGCAGATAAATCCAACGCATCTCCTTGCAGGCTTTGCCGCGTCCGTCCTTGCCCGTCCCCCAGGCATCATGCGGACAACCGTTGCAGGGTCTGGTATTCCCGTTCTCGTCGGTGCCGGTCCTTCCGTCCATGCTGGAGCAGGTAGGCACTTGTTGGCCCTCTACTTCCCAGTAGCCACGGGCCTTGTGGTGGAAAACGATAACGCCTTCCATCGTCTTCTGGGCGCTGCCGTCGGGGAGCAGAAACGCCTGGCTCTCCCGTGACAATTTCACCCGCGGCGGCCTGGGGTCGATATTTTCAAGCGAAGTTTGAATTTCGCTCTGGAGCAGTTTTTCAAGCTCCTGCTCGCTGAGCTGTGTCTCTTCACGGTTCATTAGACTAAGATTTTCCATTTTTCTTTTGCCTCCTTAAATTTAATAGGGTTGTTTGTTTTCGTTTATTCCGTTACTGTTCTCGCCACCCTGCTGGTCGCTGGCTATAAGCGCCAGCTCCCGGGCGGTGAGATCCACAACGTAACGGTACGCTCTAAACTCGTCCTGCAGCCGCTCCAGGTCGAACTGCAGGGAGTTGACCTGGACTTCACTATCCCGATACACTTTTTCGGCCTGCTGGTATTCGGCGCTCTGTTTCTTGCGGTTTATAAGTTCTGCTGCCCGTGCTTCAGCATTACTAAAAGCAGGCTTGCCCGTGTTCGGATTTACCTCAGCTGCAATCATTGAGACAAGCAGGGCCTCGATTTCCGCCCGAGCGTTCTGAGCCTCGGAAAGTTGCCGGCGCGCCTGGGACAGTTCGTCTTTTTTGCGTCGAATAAGTCCCGGGAATTCTAAAAGCTTATCTTTGAGCAACCGAGTTTCATACTCATGTAGCAGT
>JBFXIU010000421.1:0-2813 GCA_050175615.1 Porticoccaceae bacterium
CCTATTTTTTCAAGCAATTCCCTGGCTTTTGCTTTTTGGTCGTCACTTCCGCCCTCGGCGACTTCCATTAAAATTTCTTTGGCTCCGGCATTATCGCCCATTTCGAGATAGGCCTGAGCCAGTTTAAGTTGAGTATCACCTTCGTCAATATCGCCGAGAAAATCAAAATCCTCATCAAGATTGAGATGATCCACTACTGCTTCTGCTTCCGTGGCCGCCGCAGATGGCTCGGGTTCATCGGCGCCGAAAGCGTCGAGGTCAAACTCAGAAAGGTCTAATTCGACATCATCTGCGGGAACTTGCGCAGCTTGGGAATAATCAGTGTCCCGCTTCGGAACATCCTGTGCAGGCGCATCCGCAAACAGATCATCCTCGGCCTTGAGATCGATTTCATCAAGAGATGAGGCCTGAGGCTGTTGTTCCTGGGCAGGTGAAGGTTCTGACCTGAGCGTTGCAGGCGGGGGGGCAAAGCGGACAGCAGGCTCCTGAAATGTTTCCGAATAGCCCTCATCCTCATTTTGGCTTTTGCCTTTGCGCAGAACCAAGAAAACGATTGCACCAATGACAACAACCAGAAGTCCGAGAATATACGTCAAATAGCCGCTCACTTTTTCAAACCACCCTTTTTCTGTTTTAAATCCAGATTTTTCTACTGAAGTGGCAGGCTTGTTACTAACCTCTTCACTTTTTATTTGCTTGTCTTTTGCTGGCACTGTATTTTTTGCCTGATCCTGGTTTTCAAGCACAGATACCTGGTCTGAACCATTGCGAGCCAGACCTTCAGAACTGGATATGCCAGACTTCTCCGGCGCGCTCCGAGCCCCACCCACATTAGCGCTGGGGAATAATGCCAACGACTGGGAAGGTTCTGGCTCCAGAGACGCTGACTGGCTCGAGTCAAGACTCTCAGTTTCATTTGAATCACTACCGGCCAGGCTAGCCTCTTCCCCTGCCCGAGGCTCGGCGCCGGCTGCCAACTGGACAGCGCGAAGATCGTCGTCCTCCAGCTCCAGAAGACGCTGCATAGTGGCAAATTGCTCTTCCATGCTGGATAGGCGCTGCTTGAGCTGGGCGTTTTCTCTCTGGGCTCGGTCAAGCTCTTCCTGAATGCTGTCTATTTCACTTCGCAGTGCTGAAGAGCCTGAACCACCGGCTCCCAGAGCCTCCCCCTGGCCACGATTTTCGTTGCTGGCGGAAAGACTCAGACGACCGTCAGCTTCGGTTGCCGCAGGCGCTGAAACTTCACGGGAACTGCCACTCAGTTGCGCACCGGACGAACCGGGCTGAGTTTGCGACTCAAAAGCCGCACCCGCGGCAGCGGGGGCTCCAACGCCCGTTGCCGGAAAACGGAGTACAGCGCCTTTTTTTAGTAAATTGATATCGCCATTGATAAACGCACCTGGGTTAAGTTGCTGAATATCAGCCATGCGCTGGTGAACGGAGTCTGAAGATGGCAGGGTCGAGGCAATCCGCCACAGGGTGTCCCCCTCCCTGACAACATATTGCTGATCCCCGGCGACAACCCCTGAAGACGAGCCGTAGCTTGAACTGGAGGCGGCCTGCGCACGACTCGAGGCTGATTGCCGGGCTCCAGCCGAGGTTACCGGCGCGTTAGCCTTTTTTTTTGTAAAGGTTCCCCCCGCATAAACGGGCAAGTCCAGTAGCAGGGTATACTCCCTGAGCAGTCGTCCCGCAGGCCACTGAACGTCGACCAAAAAATCCAGGTAGGGTTCGCGTATCGGCTTCTGGCTGAACACTCTAAGTACAGGCCCGCCGGCAGCGCCAAAATCGAGATTGAAGAGAAGACCAGAGAGAATTAATTCCCGCTCGACCCCCGCATTGTCGAAATCGCTGCGAGAAGCAAGCCCGGCAATAATTTCTCCCTCGGAAAGCTCTCCCAGGTTGAGGAGTGGAATTTCTGCATCCAGAGGTTCGTTGAGAGCCGAATTGAGGCGAATTTCCCCCAGCCCCAAAGCGGACACATATCCAGACAATAATAGTGCCGCAATACCAGCAGCAATCGGGCGCTTTCGCAAAGCCATGGCTTTTCCTTTCGTTTTAGTCCCTGCCAGAGTGCAACTTTATAATGAGTTAAAACCCTTTCGCAACAAATTGTCCTAAGTTACGGACTTTGAGTATTTATTATAAGAAACCAGAAGGCAACTGTTGGTTACCGAAAGATCATGCAAATCGCCCTTTTATCGCCAAAAGCATGATCTTTCGCACAATTTGACCCAATCATTAACTTTCGAGAAGAATTCGCAACATTCTGCGCAGAGGTTCAGCGGCTCCCCAAAGCAGTTGATCGCCAACAGTAAAGGCCGCCAGATAGTCAGACCCCATGCTCAGTTTGCGCAACCGTCCGACAGGGATAGCCAGTTTCCCTGTCACCGCTGCCGGCGTCAGTGCTTTCAAGGTGTCTTCTTTATGGTTCGGCACCACGGACACCCAGTCATTGGCCTCGGCGATGATTTGTTCGATCTCATCCAGGGGAACATTTTTGGTCAGCTTGAGCGTCAAAGCCTGGCTGTGACAGCGCATGGCACCAATGCGAACGCAAATGCCATCAACCGGCACCGGGTTGCCTTCACGGCCGAGAATTTTGTTGCTCTCCGCCTGTGCCTTCCACTCTTCGCGACTCTGACCATTATCGAGTTCAGTGTCTATCCACGGCAGCAGACTGCCGGCAAGGGCAAAGCCAAAATTGCTTGTTGGGAAATCTTCACTCCTCATAGTGCTGGCAACCTGGCTGTCGATATCCAGAATAGCGCTGGCAGGATCGGCGAGCAGGCTTTCTGCCTGTCCGTGAATCG
>JBFXIU010000422.1:0-2832 GCA_050175615.1 Porticoccaceae bacterium
CCATTCCCCAAGACCGAGATTGTATTCCTGCGTGCCTGGTTGTGAGCAGTTCCCCTCCAGGCGCACATGCAGGTTCGGGAAGCGCAGCAGAAAACGCGCATTCTCGGCGGTGATATGGCGGGCACGAGCACTCACATGGAAGCTGTTCTGGGCAAAATGCACGCGCAGGTGTCGTGGCAGGGCCGCAAGTTCGGCATTGGAAAGGTTTTCGTTCTGGCCGCCGAGGGGACCGTAATTCAGGCTTTTCTCCCGTTCCTCGGCCTGGTTCAGCGCCTGGGTATTGGCACTCGAACTGGGGACTGCGCGACTCGGCTGCAGCTGCGCATGACTGGCAGGAGATACCTGCTGCGCACAGCCGCCAAGAAGCAGGGAAGCAGAAAAGATGACGGCAAAACCCAAGATCCCCTTGGGCAAAGCAGAAGACAGACATTGCGGCATGAGAATATTCCTTCACTTGTCGGTATATCCCTATGACCGCAATTGTTCTTTTCAGTTCTCAGGCAATGGTGATCCACAACCGCTATACCTGCCGCTCCCACCAGGTGGATACGAGGCTCATCTTCAGCCTCCCTGCCGCAGGCGAATGACAGCCCCCAGTAGGCCCATGCCAAACAGGACGAGCACCCACAACCATCCCCAAGGCCAAACGCTCGCACGCAAAGCGGTCTTCAGTTGCCCCTTTTTCATGAGCAGACTTACCACAAACACTACCAGCCAGGAGACTAGCAAGCGCCCCAGAAGATTTCCCAGTAAATAGCCAGACATCGCATCCTCCCTCTCTTCAGTTTACAGAAGATTTTAAAAATAAATAATAAAATCATGTTATTGAAATTTTTCTATAGAGAATTATACTCGCAGAAAAGAGTAGGAGGGAGCTTCGTGTCCAGTTTCTCGGTGCCGGGAAACGTTCTCGGTCTTGTCGCGCGCCAAATGCTATGCGCCGTGTGCGGTATTGGCATGGTGCTATTCGCACTCTCTGCCTGGGCTGCTCAGCCCAGCGCCATATTCACCCACTCGGGATCGTCCCTCGAAAAAATCCTCCAGCAAGGCTATGCCCACGCGCATCAGCTCCATCCAGTAGCAGAAGGTCCCGGCAACAAACCTGCCGTTGTGGTCTTTTTCGACCCGCTCTGCGTCCTGGGCGCCCAAGAATGGCAAACTCTGCAGCCATATTGCCAACAGCTGCACATTCTTTGGGTACCCGTAGGAACCGTCAAGCCACAAAGTTTGGCCTACGGCGCCAAGATACTCAGCGCTACCGAGCCTCTGGAAGCCCTTGCGCAGCAAGAAGAGCAGCTCAGTAAAACCGGCCCCAGCGAAAAACCAGCTGGACCGACTCCTCAGGTGGCGTCCTATTGGCTTGCCGTGCTCTACGCCAATACCCAGTACTGGCGGCGCAGCTTTGGTGTTCTCCCTTTGCTTCTCTACCCCAGTCGCCAGGGGATTCGAGCGGTGTATGGAAAAATCGGCGCAGAGCAAATGCACGACATTGTCCAGACCGTGCTTTCAGAAAAAACGACATCCCCATCGCATCGGGTAGGAGGAAAGTAGATGTTGGAGCCTTTACGTAGATATCGCAGGTGGATCACTTGGTGGCTCTTGTTGGTACTGCTCTGGGCTTCCACGCCACAGGCGCTTGCCGACTGGCAGCAATACACCCTGCCGCAGTCCAGCGTGGATATTCTCACGGGAAAAACTGCCAATGCCAACTATGCAAACACCCAATATCTTGTCTGGGTGCCAAAGTCCGAACCCGTGCAAGCATCGGATCAGCACGGCACCCTGCAGGCCTGCGTCGCTCCGGAGAACCAGGCGGCGGTAGCGCAACGAAATGACCTGACCTGTGTTGAAAAACAGCTCGAGGAGATCAAAAACGGGAGTTTTCTCTCTCTTTCTAAGAAAT
This sequence comes from Porticoccaceae bacterium, assembly GCA_050175615.1. Lineage (GTDB taxonomy): Bacteria > Pseudomonadota > Gammaproteobacteria > Pseudomonadales > Porticoccaceae > CAYXXZ01. The sequence continues at coordinate 1,904 of JBFXIU010000422.1, forward strand.
TACAAGGCCTCGCGGCGCAGGCAGGCTTTTTTCAAGGTTTTTACGAAGGTGCTGCGCAAGAAATTCGGGACACAGTCAAGCTTGCGATAACCCTGGTTACCAAGCCTGACGAGGTGGCTTCCAGCATCGCCGCCGTTTTTCAGCACCCGCCGTTACTGCTCGAAGCCCTCCATACAGCAGGCAAACAGGCACTAGAAAACTTGGTTGCCTTTGTCTGCGCACCATCCTACGAGACCGGTCGTGCGGCCGGCAATCTTATGGGCCGGATCACCATCATGGTGCTGGGTGCCAAAGGTGCCAAGGAAGTAGCGAAGGCCGTCGCCGAAAGTGATGCTGCCGCCAAAGCGGCTGGTTTGGGTGAACTAGGTGCCATCGGTAACATCTCCGTTATCGATAACGACCTGTTTCGTGGCGTCACCGAGGCCTGGAGAAAACATAAAGATGGGCACCCAAAATTGGATACCCTCTCCCATGATGGAAAATTACTGTACGTGGTTCGTGAAAATCTTTTGGGAAAAGACAACAACCAGTTGGTACTTCGCATCCTGAATCGCCCCGGAAAGCAAATGCGGAACTCCAAGGCAATTGCCAGGAAAATGGCCCTGGAGCTGGCGGGGACCAAGAAACTGCCAAAAGCGGAGCCGGCAGAGCTATTTAAGGGTAAAGAGACCGGTTTTCCAGGAGAGGAGCCTGTTCTTTACAAAATTCCGGCAGAAAACGGGGAAGTTATTACACTACGGAACTTTGGGGGCTCCATCGACGAGTCTGGCCCAGCCTGGACAATTGACATCCCAAAGGAGATGAGACCCTATGAACAATTCAAAGAAATCAAAATTGAGAGAGTGCCACAGGAGCAGAAATAGCCATGGAAATTGAAGAGTTTCTTTTTCTTTCACCGTATGAGGATACTTGGGAAAGATTTTGTGATG
>JBFXIU010000423.1:0-2830 GCA_050175615.1 Porticoccaceae bacterium
AGGCCACCGCCGTATTGCGGGTTGCACTTTTGCGAAGAGCCGCATGAAGTTCTGCCAACCCTTCACGGGTTATGGGCGTTATCCATGTGCGAATACCGGCTCTTGGCGCGTAGCTGTCTAAAATTCTCTGTGTTCTTGAAACTGATTTCCTGGTGCATTCAGAAATAAGAACAACATGCATCTGTCGCTTACCTCAGTTTCAATTTGAAGCGGTCGGGGCGATACAATAGATACAGCGATATTTTCTTTATGTATTATGGGCTAAATGAAACCAGGTCAAACTTTATTACTGTTTTGTTGTTCAGCAACCGCCGGACAACAAAATATAACTTTCAAAATACGCCTTATAGTACAGTTAGTTACTGTGCTACTGCACAGAACGTTTTTTCCGTTTTGCCCCAAAAAAGGCAGGGCAGGTTTTGCGCATAACCGGGTAATACTCCGGGACAAAATTTATCCATATTCATTTAATATACCGGCATATCTAGCAAAGCAAAATAACTAGCCTAAATATATATAAAAAATTTGAAGCCATTTTTACATAAAACGCATTACAAATGAAAAAATTATACATTTACCATAGATATAACAATACCAGACAACTACAATATATTTACACACAATAACACGTTTACCCGCTCAATAGCCATCCATACAAACCCACAAGCGCCATTGCACCATTCTATATACAGTAACACCCGTTCTTATGGATAATTTTTCATGGGTGGTGTACGGTGACGGACTTTTTGTCTCGGGTTCTGCCCGCGCAGCACTGTTCAGAGTCCATCCACACTGATTCCTCCATAAGGAGAGTGTTCATGACCGGAGCGTCTTTTGAAGCGCTGAATCCTCGCCAGATGTACGGCAAGGTTGTGGAAACCATGATAATCAAGGCCACAAGGCCTCCCCGCCAGGCTTTTTTGCTTTCCGTGATGGCGGGCCTGTTTATAGGGTTGGGCTTTGTTTACTGCGCTGTGGCCAATGTGACGGGGGCTGGCAAGATCGTTGGCGGGCTTGTGTTCAGCCTTGGCCTCATGCTTGTGGTGGTGGTGGGCGGCGATCTTTTCACCTCGACCACCATGACGCTTGTGCCCCGCGCGAGCAACAGGATCAGCTGGGGGCAGATGCTCGCAAACTGGGGCATCGTTTATGCCGGAAATTTCGTCGGCGCCATTGCGCTGGTGGCCCTTATCCTTCTCAGCGGGCATCCCTGGAACGATGGCGGCAGCATTGCCCTTTATTACATCAAGACAACCGAATACAAGCTGACCCACACATTTATTGAAGCCCTGTTTTTGGGGGTCATGTGCAACCTTATGGTCTGCCTTGGCGTGTGGATGGGATATTCCGGCCGCTCGCTCTTCGACAAGATGGCAGCCTGCCTTTTTCCTGTGGGCCTGTTCATTGCCTGCGGATTCGAACACAGCATCGCCAACATGTTCATGCTCCCCATCGGCATACTGTGCAGCGGCATGATGCCGCCCGAAGTGGCGGCCAAACTGGCCGATCCTGTCCACACGCTCTCGCTGCTCACCTGGGAAAACTTTGTGCTGAAAAATCTCATCCCGGTAACACTGGGCAATATCCTTGGCGGTGGCGTGCTTGTGGGCCTGTTCCATTGGCTTGTGTTCGCAGGGGAAACTACCAGGGAAGCCCACGCCACTAGCAACGCTCACGAAAGCCTGGAAGAGAAGCATGCCGGATAACGCCATATTGTCATGGGGAGGGTGGCCGACTGCGGGGGCGGCCATTTTTCGGCCGTACCAGATTGAGTCGCGCTTTTTTTGCCCCGCGTAAATTTTTTGAAAGCTTGGGAGCCTCGGCGGTGACGCGTGAAAGCGCCCCTTCCCCCAGACACATCCCTACATCTGCGCACGCGGGCTCATGCCGCCATCGGGCCTGAGGCTTTTTCGGCGGTGACAGTAAAGATACCTGGTTGCGGTATCGGTAGGGACAGTGTATGTTGCAAAAAGCTCTACGGCGCTCCACGCAAACGCGTTCAGCGCATACAGCTGCGCGCTGTCTTTCGCACAGTGCGCCGCTCTCTGCCCCACCCGCAGGACAGTCCCCCCAACAGTTCTGGTCCGCTCTGCGGGCATCGGCTCATAATGTGTTTACGCCTTTGCGGCAGATGCCTGCCCGCACGGTCGTCAAGCACTTTCACAATGAAATGCCCTAACCAACGGCATACACATAGCAATCTTCTTCACTGCACAGGAACGCTTGCATATTTTTCAAAAAAACGTACTCTCCAACAAGCAGACTGGTATGCCTGCCGCAAAAGCGCGCCACACGGTGCTGCTGCGGCAAATTCCCTATGGGATTACGGCATGCTGCTGAAATTTTTCGCGGTGGTGAACCCGCCCCGCAGACAAAGGACTTTCATGACCAAAGACCAAGAAACCCCAGTGACAGAGACCCAAAATTCCGGCGAACCGAGCCCGAAACCTTCCAAACCCAAGACCCGCGCTACTGCCCGCGGAAAGACGGCTGCTGCCTCTGAAACAGCGGCCAAACCGGCAGGAAAAATAGCGTCTCCTTCCCCCGCTTCCAAGACTTCCCCCAAGGCTTCTCCTTCCTCCGCCAGCGCGGATTCCGCACCAAAATCCGTCAGGCCCAAGACTGCCAGAAACACGGCGGGTAAATCCGCCTCGGGCAAAAAAATCTCCGGCACGGCAGACGCCCCCAAGGCGGGCACGTCTGACACCACGCCTGCGAAGTCTGGCACTGCGCCTGCGGTAAAGGCTGCATCAGAAAAAACCGCCAAGCATGCCGCGCCAGCGGCGCAGACGCCTGCGGAAAAGAGTGTGGAAAAAACGCCAGCCGCCGC
>JBFXIU010000424.1:0-2809 GCA_050175615.1 Porticoccaceae bacterium
CCGAAAACACGGAGCAAAGGGAAGGGAATTGAAACGGATTGGTTACTCATCGCTATGATTCCTCACTGGTTTTGTCTTGAGAACACACTATGCCAATTATCATAGAGAACTTTATGTGCCAGCGCAAGCAGTTTTCGACAAAAGAAATTCTTTTTGAAGGGGCTTGACCTCTAAGAAACTCTATGATATATTCTATAAGAGATATATTTATGATAGATATACAGTAATAGTATATATAATAATATATATATTATATATAATAATATCTATACTTCAAGTAATAATGGAAATTCTATATTAAATTCTATCTATATTAATAGATAAAACTCATATATTATATTTATTAATATAAATAATAAATTTATATTAATAGTATTCATAAACCACGAAAATAAAATATATATAAAAATTAAAAGCGAACGAGGGTGGTGGGCTATATAACCCTAACGTCCACCCGAAAGGGTGGACAAGGGGTGTCGGCGCGAAGCGCCGGAGGGGGCATTATGCCCCCTTAAGCTTAGAGGTTGAAACCCAAAATTAAGAGGTATAACTCATAAGCCTGCCGGTTTAGGCCAAAAATGTTAAAATTTCACCCAAGGCCCAATCAGGCCGCCCAAGGCCCAAGGCCAACCCGCGTCACCGGATACCAAACCCAAGCCCGACGGTTACTACCCAAAGCCCAAGGCCAAACCACCCAAGCCAAACCTAGATGGGGGCTGCCGCCCCCGCGCTGTCGCGCCCCCCCGCAGTCTCCGGTAGGCGGCTTCGCCGTTTAGTTTGGGTGGCAGGGTTTGGGCTTGGGTGCAGGCGGTGAGGATGATATAAACCATAACCGTAACGTCCAAACGAATGTTTGGACAAGGGGGTTAGGGGGGCATTATGCCCCCCTTAATCCTAGCGTATAACCACAGAATTGAAGGTTATAACCCCAAAGTTAACAGTATAACCTAATGGATTTAGAAAGGTGGCAAAAACAACGATAAATCGTTGTTTTTGAAACAAAAATGTTAAAATTTCCACCCAAGGCCCAATCAGGCCACCCAAGCCTAAGGCCAACCCACATCCCGGCGACTAAACCCAAGCCCGACGGTTACTACCCAAGGCCCAGGGCCAAACCACCCAAACCACCCAAGCCAAACGACGAGAATAGAGTTCGTACATCGGCCTGTGCGGGCCACCCAAGGCCCAATCCCGCCACCCAGGCCTAAGGCCAACCCACATCCCGGAGACCAAACCCAAGCCCGACGGTTATTACCCAAGCCCCAAGGCCAAGCCACCCAGTCAAACGACGAGAATAGAGTTCGTACCTCGGCCTGTACGGGCCAAGCACGCCCGCGCCTGTCACCCATCGGCAAAAGGGCATGGACGCGGCCCTTAAAATACCCTGGTAGCCACTGAACAACTCGTTTTCACATCTCGACGTTGGCAGGTTGAGTAGGTATGCCGGCTTCAAGCGCCCAACCGTGCCAATCGATGACGGCGTGCAAAAGCAACCGCAGGTGCGCCAGGATTATCCTCAGGTTATGGTCGACACCACACAGCACGGCATGCAGGGCATCGCCCAAAGCACCTTTGAGCCAGTTTCGCCTGGGAAGACCGTCGGCCTTCATGTGTCCGGTCATCGGCTCCACCACCTGACGCCGCTTGGGCAACCGTTCAGTCGCGCCGTTTGAATCCATTCAAATCGATTCCTGCAATCCACGCCAGTACTTTATGGCTCTCAAACCCAGTAACAGTGCGAGTTGAAGCTATTCTTCAGCACCGACCAGCTAACTGGAGCCAAAATCAGGTGGGGGCTGCCGCCCCCGCAGTCTCCGGCATGGCGGCTTCGCCGTTTGGTTTGGGTGGCAAGGTTCAGCTTGGGTGCGGGAATTGGCCACGGATTGTGGGCCAGATCGAAGCGTAGACCGTTTGGGGTGGTTTTGTGCGCTTCGGAATATTGATCAGCCACCACGGTATTAAAGTGGCTTAAAAACGATTTTAGACGGTTGTTACCTGTTGCCCTGGCGACGACTGGCCGCGTGCGGCTCGATTCGATCAGTAATCTTCCGGAAATTCTGGTGTGGCGTACCAGCGTTCGCCTACTTCGCGTGCTGTTTTCAGAACACTAGGCCAGCGTTTAGCGTCAACACCAAAGGCGAGCGCCAGATCATCGTGCGTCATCTCTTTGTAGTAGAGCATGTAGTCGATCTTGGTCAGGAGGTCAGCCACGCGCAGCGTTACCAGTGCTGACCGATGGGTCGCAAGTTCACTGATGAAGCTGGATTGAACGTAGTGCATTTGAGGTCTCCCGCTTATCGAACGACAACCCCATGTTAGTGCTTTGCGCAAGCGTTTTATATACTCGATTAGAGCTTTCAAGCGGCAAAGGCCTGGGGCGGCGAGTACCTGTTGAAAAGCGGATCGCCCTTGCTCAAGCCGTTGCTGGAGCAGATCAAGCGTTTTGTTCCAAACGCTGATTATTTGCAGCTACACGTTGCACTGAAAAACAACCCTGACGAGATCGAGGTTATGCGTGCAGAGCCGGTGGCAGCGACAGCTAGCCCGCTGCATTGATGATGGGTTAATCCTCATCGTCCAATGTTGACGTGCCGCGCTCACCCTCTGCTCGCGGCCACGAACCACTCTCGATAACATCATCCATCTTCACACCGCGAGCCAGCGCCTCCTCGCTGGCTGCGCGATACCAGCGGCGCATGGTCTCATCTGCGCCAACCAGATTGATCCATTCACCCAAGAGCCAGAACAGCCGGCGCGTTTGCGGTTGAGGTTCGCGGTACTTCTCCTCGTTGCTTTCATCCCAATAGCT
>JBFXIU010000425.1:0-2821 GCA_050175615.1 Porticoccaceae bacterium
TCCTCATCGCTCGGCCGCTGAGTGTATCGACTTTGATTTGCCGGCCAGCAGCATCTTTGGCCGCAAGAAGGCCTTGGCCACTAACACTCAACGGCGTGTGGCAAAAGGGGTATTCCGCCATGTACTTAACAGCCCCAAGCCATTTATTGTCACCAATACCAGCGGGCACCCAGGGGCGGCAGCAAGTGAGCCTCTTGCTACGATCACAACGGGCAATCATCATTACGTAGGGCAACCCGTCGTAACCCCATTTATTACAGAACACGCTAACGCGAGCGGCCAACAGACAATGCCAGCAGACGCTGCGTTGCGTACCGTATGCGCCCAGGTCAAGGGCGGACACTTCTCCGTCGTCGCGCCGACCCTGGCCCCGCTGCGAGGCACCAGCGACGGTCACATGGGTGGTCACAGTATTGAGCAGCCTTTATCCACGATTTCAGCGCAGGGCACCCATCACGCTTTAGTCGGTGCGCATTTAACCCACCTGACCCATCACGGCGAGCGGGCGGGTATCTCTCCTTCTCAGCCCTTACCCACCGTTACCGGCGCGAATCGAGGGGAACAGGCATTGGTTCTGGCTAACTTGATCGACGCAGGTCACGGGGAATCATGCTCGACGGGAGCAAAGCGCTGGAGTAATGGCGTTCGCTCGTTGGAAGCCCCGCTTAATACCGTCACAGCAAGCGGGGCACCAAGCAGCTTGTCGGCGGCCTACTTTGAACAAGCCAATGGTGGATTTTTCGAGGGTGCAGGTCGCTCAGCCGCAGCGCCTATGTCCACCATCACCTCCTCTGGCGCCAATCAGCAGTTGGTAACCGCCTACCTGGTCAAGTACTACAGCAGCGGCGGCCAATGGCAAGCCATTGATGAGCCAATGCACACCTTACCGACCAAAGCCCGAATGGGCCTGGTTAAAACCATTCAGGTGCCGGCTGGGAGTTTGAGCCAATCCCAGCGCGAGAACGCTGAGCGTTGCGCCGCACTTTTGCACGAGCACTTGCCCGAGCACTTCCCAGAGCCAGCGCAACTTGTGCTTATGGCCCATGAAGGCAGTTGGTGGGTGTTGGTGGACATTACCCTGCGCATGCTTGTTGCGCGCGAGCTCTATCGAGCACAATCCTTTCCCGAGGACTACATCATCGACGAGATTCCGGATCCGAAGTTACTGTTCAAAGATGGTGTCCAGGTACCGGGCGATCCACGCGACATTCCTCGAATCAAACTGTCCAAAACTGCACAGGTTCGTATGTGCGGCAATAGTGTCGCCCCCGCGCAGGCTCAAGCACTGATTGAGGCTAATTTCAAGCACGAAGCCCAGTTCATGGCCAAATCGGCGTAAAAGGGGAGCGCTATCCCTTGGGCGTGGGGTCGTCTGTTGCTACGGGCGGTTCAGGGATACCTGGCGCTGGATCTGAACAGGGCGGCACAGCGCTGTGCTCGCCTGGCAACCTTTCCAGGGCAGTCAAAATTTTGGGAGCCCACGCCTGATCAATGCTCAAGCTTTCGAGGCAATGGGCCATCCATTTTGCATCGTGCAGCTGCCTCTTTGTCCGCTCAAGGCGCTGCAAAAACCGTTTGTTCATGGGGTAGGCGCCATTCACTTTGCGTAGCGCCCGCTCAGGGATGCTTCCCCAATGGATAGCCATAAACGCCAGATCTATTACATCCCTGTTGTGGTAGGCATCGTCCAGGCCCCTGTCATCATTAGCCAATAGTTTCTGCGCAAACAAATCGCTTCGGCTGAGCACGGGCACGTTGGATCCCTGCAAACTGGCTAGGCCTGGGTCCAAACTTATACGCGCTTCCGATACGATCTCAAATCGTATCGGAAGGGATTGACCGATGCTGACAACACCTCGGATACCATAACCGTCGACGCGAAACTCACGGTGTTCCTGAATGTCAGGCCCCAGGAATGCGCGCCGCTCAAATGGATCCCTAAAAACATCCTTCAGCTCTCTGTAAGCGCTCTGGTTTGAGCAAAGGAAATCAATATCAGTAGACAGACGATATTCGCCCAACATCAGGGATATGGCGGTACCGCCACCAAAGTAAGTATGCAATGCATTTAGTTTGCCGTCGTCCAATGCGTTCAAAATGCTAAGCACATGCTCATGGTGAGTAAACTTAAACACAGCGCACACCTTCAATCTCAATGGGCTGGCCTTGCAACGGAGCAAACAGTCCGTTGCCATAGCTCAGTGCCAGCTGGGCAATCAACGCGCGCTCACGCTCGGTCAGCTGTCCAACTTCAACATATTTCCAGTTGGCCTCGTACAGAGAAAACGCCTCGCTGGGCTCTATCCAGCGCTTGCCGGCCATGTGCCAGGCGATTACGTCCAACTGAGGATATTGCTGGCGATCGATTAGCTCGCTCATTTACCTGTCCATCAAAGGTATCCACACCAACCATAGTAGAGAGTTCTCAGGGAAAAATACAGTGCGTGTCGACTATTTCTTCGAGTGGAAGGTTTCTTAACTACTTGTTTTATCTTTGCTTTGCTCAAGCTGAAAGCCATTGGTTAATGGCCCTTAAGTGGAACGGAGCCGTATTGACATCTTCCTGGTCGTGAACGGCGAGGCTTGCCGCGCCATCGACTCAGCCCCCGCTCGCGGATAAGTCGGCGCTATACTAATTACTGGTTTTATATCCAGTTATATAGTGCCATGCTGAACTACAAGCAACTGCGACAAATTCAAGATGGGCATCGGCGCAATGCCGATGTTCTGGAGCTGTTGCGCGAGATCAAGCGCCTACGTGAGCTGGCCGCGCAGGCTTATGCCGCCCTGGGATACAGCAACCTCTCAGGTCTGAGTGTCG
>JBFXIU010000426.1:0-2811 GCA_050175615.1 Porticoccaceae bacterium
GTTTGCCAGCCATCGTAGTTAGCCAAGCCTGCACTGACCATGCCTTCAAAAGTGTCGGTGGGCGCTTTTGAACGGATATTGACCATGCCGGCAAGAGCACTGGCGCCAAAGTTGGTGCCCTGAGGCCCTCGAAATACTTCCACCTGCTCGACATCGAACAGGGTGCTGGCGTTGCCGACGCCACTGAGATCAATACCATCAACCATCAACCCAACGGAAGGGTTTATGGGATCAACGAACTGGCTGCGTTCACCAATGCCCCTTATTTGCAGATAGCGGCTGCGGGAGGCTCCGGCGGCAAAGTTCACATTGGGAGCCACATTCAACACTTCTTCGAGATGCTGAGCCGCCCTCCCCTGTATCTGGTTAACACCAACCACGCTGATGCTGGCAGCGTAGGCCATTTCCGCAGATTTGCGGAAACTTGAGGTGACCAGAACCTCCTCTATTTCTGTTGGCGGCGGGGAAATGGCGTGGGCGGCGCTGGCAATGCCAGCAAAAGCAACAAATAAGCAAACAGGTTTTTTGACAAAATAGCGCATAGAGCCTCCGAAACAGGTATTACGAATGCGAGCGTAATACCGTACTGGTTAGGGAGACCCGGAATGGACGTGCGGAAGGTCTTAGCAATCAAGGAGCACCTATCCCTACGCCGGCATTAACCGGATCAGGTTCAAAGGGTTCGCCCTGCGGACGTCTCAGATCCAAAGCACCAGGCTTGGACCACCCCTAAGGTTTTTGTCTTTAGCAGACGACGGGGATTCTAGCGAATTCACCGGCGCTATCGCAAGGGAGATCGTCAAAATAGCAACCAAAAAGCGACGCTAAAATTCGCCAATGCCTGTTGTTTTTATAGGTAAAGCTTTATTGCACAGGAAAATCACCGTAGGGGTGCTGTTTTTTGAGGGCTGCGATCGTTCTTTTAATGAATTCCAGCTCATCAGAAAGCGAATAGACATTGCCAGACTCTGTTTTCTGCAGAGCTTTTGTGGCAGTTTCATCCACGTCAGCAAGTCGCTGCTGTGTTTCAGCCAACCCGTTCTCAATAGTTGCCAGGCGAGCCTCCAATGCCGCCAATACAGCCATTTCAGTGTCACCTAACTCAATATTGTCAGTAATAATCGGCTGGGAGAGGTTTTGGTTGTTTTGGTCTTTTTCCAGGCTCGCCAGACGTTTTTCCACCTCGTTTTGCCAAAGCCCTAACAACAAGTCTGTGTCTGATGATTCCTTGGCAGAATCCATCTGTTTAAAAATTGAACTGCTGTTGAGATCGTAATTAAATTCACTGAGCACCCAGCTATCCCTGACCCGGTAAAAGTACATATACCAGGCGACACCGGTGATTTCGTATTTGACCAAATAGGTTACTCTCAGCATGGATTTACCTGACATATCCTTGCCAATAAGCTCCACGCCAGTTGAAGGGCCAAAATGCTGAATCGTTCTCACGTAATGGCTGTCATATTCCCGCGCGAACTCATTAATCCGCCCCTGTGGAATCGAGGCGTTTTCCTTAATGCTTCTCCAGGCATCATCAAATCGTCCGCGGCTGATATTCATAACCACTGCATTACTGAACTCGAGAGCCTTTTGTGGCGAAGAAAGCGTCGAAGCCTGAATCGAAAAACTCAGTATCAGCAGCAGCCCGCACACGAGTGTTTTCAAGGTTGTTGTCATGGTTTCTCTTCCTCTAAAATCAGCGCCCTAGGCAATAAATGCCCATGAATCGGCAGCTTAGTGCGTATTAGTAACCCGGCGACAATTGACGCAGGGTTAATAATACCGTTTAAAAAAACAAGAAAACCTATGTCGTGACGCCATAAGGAGTGGGCATAGATTGCATTTTTCCAAAGCCCTTTCTTTTTCCAAAGCCCTTTCTAAAACAACTAAAGATCAAGTTCCCGAATGCTGAGGCGGATAAATTCCTTCTTCAGATCTTCATAGTTGTGGACAGCAGGAAACTGCGGAAACTCCCGAATAACGTTATCAGGGGCATGAAATAAAATTCCCGCGTCAGCTTCTGCAAGCATTGTGGTGTCATTGTAGGAATCCCCGGCTGCGATAACCCGGTAGTAGAGACTTTTAAGCGCGACAACGGCCTGGCGCTTCGGGTTGGCCTGGCGAAGTTTGTAATTAACCACTCGACCACTGCCATCCACCTCCAACTTATGGCATAAAAGGGTAGGAAAACCGAGCTGACGCATCAGCGGTTGGGAAAATTCATAAAAAGTGTCAGATAGAATGATCACCTGAAAGCGTTCACGCAGCCAATCAGTAAACTCTACGGCTCCCGGCAGTGGCTCCAGGGTGGCAATGACCTCCTGAATTTCGTTGAGGCCAAGGCCATGCTCATCAAGGATTCTGAGCCGCTGCTTCATCAGCACGTCATAATCAGGAATATCTCGGGTTGTGGCGCGAAGAGCATCAATCCCCGTTTTTTCAGCAAACGCAATCCAGATTTCGGGAATTAATACACCTTCCAGATCAAGACATGCAATTTCCACATTCAACCTCTATTAACAGCAGTGATTTGAAGCCAAAGTAACCTTTGACCACCGACCTATTACCCAAGCACATCTGAGGCCATTAACGGCGAAAATGGCCGACTTTACAGGGGCAAAAGTCAGCGTTATGTCGCTTATTAACCTGAAGCCAGTCCGTTCGGGGTTAATAAACAGGGTCAAAGTGCTCTGTTTGGGGAGCGCAACTCTAACCCGATACCCAGCTCTGCGCAAACGCCAAAAACAGCCATTTTACCCCGCGGCGACAATTTCACGTTCTCGCAATCGATGAATCCTGTCCCTGAGCGTG
>JBFXIU010000427.1:0-2807 GCA_050175615.1 Porticoccaceae bacterium
ACAGTCGGAGTCGGCGACAATGGCACCACCGCCGAAAAAGCGTAATCCCCCCTTGCTATCCAGTTCCAGACTGCGAATGAGAATATTCCAGTCCATCTCCCCGCCCGCTGTGACATAGCCAAAACTTCCACAATAGATGCCGCGCGCTCCAGCCTCCAGCTCGGCAATAATTTCCATCGCCCGCCGTTTTGGCGCGCCGGTGATCGAGCCCCCGGGAAAAGCCGCCGCCAACGCATCCCAGGCATCGAAGCCAGGGGCCAAATCCGCCTCGATACTGCTGACCAAGTGATGTACCTGATCATAAGACTCCAACGAGAATAGTTCTGGTACCTGCACCGAGCCCAGTGCCGCCACCTTGCCAAGATCATTACGCAACAGATCGACAATCATCAGATTTTCTGCGCGATCTTTGTGGCTGAGCAGCAGCTCCTCGGCACGTTCTCGGTCACGGCGCGGGTCCGGGTGGCGCGGGCGCGTACCCTTGATAGGTCGCGCCTGCAAGCGCCCGCCCCCAAGACGCAGCAGGCGCTCGGGCGAAACGCTGAGCAGCGTGCCCCAGGGATGGCGAAAAAATGCAGAAAAAGGTGCCCGGCTTACGCTGCGCAAGCGCTGGTACAGAATCCAGGGGTCGCCTTCCCAGCTGGCGGAAAAGCCCTGCGCCAGATTGATCTGGTAACAGTCACCGGCCAGGATATATTCCTGCGCGCGCGCATAGGCAGCGGCATACTCTGCATAGCTCCAGTGTGGACGAATACCAGCGGGAGACAGCTGAAATGGCAGAGATTCAGGAAGCGGACGCGCCAATACAGCGGTCCAGGCATCCTCGGCGCCTGGGCTAGAAATGATCCATGCGCGTCGTTGCTGATGATCCTGCAGCAAGGCTTGATCATAGAGCGCGAATACCGCGACGGGCTGATCGTCTTCATTTTTATCCCGACTTCTGTTCCCGCCGACCGCCCAGTCGTATGCCAAAAGTCCGCATACCAAAGGCACAGTCACCCCGTTCCCTAGCTCTGGGCCACCCGCTTGCTTTTCCACCAGCCGGCGAAGAACGGAGAAAAGAGTACCCGTCTGACGCTGCGTTTTGCCGCCTCGGTCTTGCCGCCAGACGCCACCGGCATCTTCCCAGATCCAGGTCAGCGGCTGCCGTAGCAAGAGATCCTGTCGCCGATGGGGTCCAGAAGCGGTACCACTGTCCAGGAAAACTGCGCCAATTTCCATTGCGCAGCGGGCAAAAAGCTCTCCGCTATCCTCTCGATACTCGATTTCACAAAGTCGCATTCCAACCCCAGTAGCGCATGTACCCTAGCGAAAGTCTCCCTGTGTCACGCTTTGCTGTCCACTAGCCCGATGGCGGCGCAGGTCGGCGGCCCTGATCTCTCTGCAGAGATGTCACCGAGATCTCACCGCAGGTCGGATCTGGCAGAAAACCACCGTAGGGGCGTAGCGAGATCCGCAAAGGCACGGGACCTGTGACGCCCGTCAAGTGGATCATGATCTGCTCTGCCCACGGACACTCGGCATTCCCATAGCCAGTCTGGGTAGCGTAATGAATGCGAAAACTGGCGGACCGTCCCGGATGCAGGAAAATTTCTTCGTGTTTGACCGGCGCTGCCCCCGGAACCGAATATTTCTGCTGATGAGTCGCGATCGGTTCCCTGCCATCGCCGAGCAATTGTATTTCCGGCACTTCCGTCGCCAGCAGACAGATACGTTGGGATATATTTTTGATGTATATGCGACGGCTGCTATGCCCCATGCCCGCACTCGCCATACCGGACTCGGCCCGTAGTTGTTTTGCTTGGCAACGTGCAGGTGGCCCATCCTGCAGAGAGGAGAGCGCACATGCCCCAAGAAGGATCATTAAAGGCAGGGTTAATAGCCGACGCCAGGAATAGAACCTGTCTGCATCGGTCATGCCTTTCGCCAACAAGACGGAACGTAAATATGCTTTCGCGATCTTACATATCCCAGCGCTTGCCGCCGATTCTTTTGAGATGAACATTGTGCGCCAAACGAATCGTTGGGCGAATCAATAGCTGGGCGCTACCGATCACAAAAAGCCAAACACCCGCGTTTTCCGTCGATGCATAAAAGAAAAAAACGCTTCCCACAAGAAACAATACACCGATCAGGAAATCATTGACGATACTCAGAGTTTCGTAGCGTTGATTGATGACCAGCTCATCATTTTTTCCTAAATGCAGATCCAATTCGTTCTCTTCCGACTTACCACTTGCAGTCATTTATCTGAGCCTCCAGGAAAAGGGGAGATAATATCAGAATCTTCATTCACGGCGCAGCGTCTGATAGTTGCGCCGACAAGGTACTACATCCCAACGAAATTTGTCAAAATGATACCATGATTTCTTTTCGCCAAAGTCTGCGATTCGCAAATACAAGCGGAGCAATTACTAACGCCATCAGCAAGGCGCAGGATGAAATTGAGACATAGCGTAGGCAAACCACCCAGCGTTATGAGCGCCTTGATTTTGCATCTGGGCGCACATACATTACCTTCTGCAATTGAGAGGTGAAATCTGATGCAGATTCGCGGCGCACAGAAACAGGATCTATCCAGCATACTGCAACTTTACGCGCAACCAGGAATGGATAATGGCGTTTTCCTTGATATAGCGACTGCGGAGGCAATTTTTGCGCGGATGGCGCACTACCCCAGCTATCGTCTGTTTGTGGTAGAGACCGAAGATGCAATCGTCGGCAGCTATGCCCTTTTGATCATGGACAACTTGGCCCATCTCGGTACTCCTTCTGCCATCGTCGAAGATGTCGTGGTTCATCCCCAG
>JBFXIU010000428.1:0-2798 GCA_050175615.1 Porticoccaceae bacterium
AAAAGAAAAACAGCATGCTTGAATCGGCCACCATATTGAAGGGCGCGCCCATAAAAGAGTCGATTTCGTCCACGCTCATGACAACAAGGCTGAAATAGCACAATAATGCCAGCGGAATATACTTGATAGCCAAAAGGGCCAGTTCCAGCTTTCGCGGTGGAGTGCGGTTCAGGCCAAGACGCTCGCCCAAGCGGCCCAGCAGGTTGGCGGCAAGGCCCACAGGGCAGATATAGCCGCAAAACCCCTTCCGAAACAGCAGGGCCATGAGGGCAATGGCTAAGAAGAGCGTCAGTCCGGCAGGATGCACCATGTCCCACATGCCGGTTTCAAACAGGCGACGGGCAGCCATAAGTTCGCTAATGGGCAAAAACCCTTCAACAGAAGGCGGTTTGGGCGTGAACACCTGGCTTTTTCCCGTGGCCCATTGCACGTAAAGGTAAAAATTCCAGCCCACCCATGTGAGGAAAACGGCGAACGCGACCTGTATGCTGCGCCGCAGCAGGGCGGGGGTGAAGCGGCGCTTTCCAGAAACGGGGGCAAGAACAGATGCACCAGCCAAGGGGCGATGTTCTTGCGCTGCGGGCATTGTGGTCTCGTGCGCGGAGTCGGTTGTCTGAGGCATTGGGAACTTCCTTTCAGACTGTTCAGATAAGCAATTGCGAAATCGTTGTGTCACCATTGGCAGCAGCTGTCCATGCCCGGCGTCACATGAATGTGCTTGAGCGTCTGTCATCCCCTCTGCACCGTGAGTGAAGGCGTTTTAGCCACTTGAGCGCGCTAGCGCGCGAAACGGAGAGCCACCCGCCATGCGCGTAGCCCTGATTATGTATAAAGGTATATTTACCTGCAATTTACTGATATGAGAGGGAATGTGGAGCTTTCAAATAAAAATGTCTTTTGCTAAGATGACATAGGCTTTTTAACATTTTGTATAAAAAGTTATAAATGCTGCAAAGATATTGGCTTCCAGCAAGGTTATGTAAATGGAAAGACTGGCTAGAAGGAAAATTCGGGTATTCTATTACGCAACAAGCTTTCTGGCGATGCTGGCCTTGGCTGTGGCTTTGTCGGTGCCTTATTTCATATCGGTGCGCAAGCAGTTCGACGCGATGGTGGCCGAATCAAAGGCCCGCATATTTGGTGAAAAAAAAGACGCCCTTGCAGAAAGGGTGGAAAGGGTCATTGCAGAAATTGGCGTCATACGCGAGACGGTATTTACAGAATATCAGACCTTGGCCGAAGCCCAATGCTCCTTGCTGTCCACCCTGAAAATGAAGACACCCGATATTATAAGCAGTTTTGACCCCAAGGTGACCAAACGTACCACGCGCTTTGTGCTGCACAATACGGGCATTGGCCTTGCTGTGTACAACCGCGAAAAGCAGAAGATCCTCTGGACGGACGAGGAGGCCCTTGTGCCCAAGCTGCTTGAGGCATTCAAGCACGCGCAGCAGGGTCCATCGGAAGAGTTCCCTGTATGGGCCGTGGGCAACCTCGCCGACAATAACCTCATTGTCATTTTTGCCATTGAGGACGCCCTGAACGAGATCGCCAAGAAGCGCAGCATAGCCATTGTGCGCAGCCTGCGTTTCCCGCTCAACCAGTATGTGTGGATTAACGGCATCCGTAACTACAGCGGTGGGCCTGGTTATGCCGTTCGGGTGGTGCATCCGTCCATGACCGGGGATGAGGAGGTGCTGCTGTCCACGGAAACTGCGGATCCGGCAGGCAACCTGTCTTACAAGGAAGAGCTGGAAGGCGTGCTCAAGCACGGCAGCATCTATTTTTCCTATGTCTTCAAAAAACTCAATTCTGACGAACTGAGTGAAAAGCTCGCCTACGCCCGGCTTTACAAGCCTTTTGACTGGGTCGTGTGCACGGGCATACACACCGACGACATGCTGGGCATCGTGGCAAAACGTGAAACCGATTTCAACAATGCCTTCAAAAAACAGGTTTCATCATATGCCAGGCTCATTTTCATCATCAGTCTGCTGTACATTGGCATGATTCTCATTTTTGAGCGCAGGCTGACCAGCATGATCAATCTTTTCATAGACAAGCTCATGGAAGACGAGACCGCGCTGCGCGAGGAAAAAAATAAGCTGGACTATGCTTACCAGGAATTGCAGCGCGTGGCCTACAGTGATTTTCTCACAGGTCTGGTCAATCGGCGGGCCATGTATGAGAGGCTTGAGCAGGAGGTATCGCGGGCGCAGCGTGAGGATCTCAATTTTTGCGTCATATTGGCCGACATCGACCACTTCAAGTCCATCAACGACACCTATGGCCATGACACTGGCGACAGGGTGCTCAAGGCCATTGCGGGGATTTTTTCCCAGCATATCCGCGCCGAGGACAGCGCCTCGCGCTGGGGTGGCGAGGAATTTCTCATTCTCACCCCTTCGCTGCGGCTGGATGAAGGTCTGGTTCTGGCAGAGAGGCTGCGCGAGGCTGTGGAAAAAACGACTATCTATGATGGTGACATTACCATCAACACGACCGTAACCCTGGGCGTGGTGGCGTATTCTCAGGGCAAGACCTTTGACTCCCTTATCAAGGAAGCGGATTTTTATCTTTACGCTGGTAAAAAGCTGCAAAGAAACTGCGTCATGTCCAGCGCGAGCTCGGCCTAGAGCATTTTGCTTTTGAAACAAGGAGAGTTTCAACGCATCATTCTGGCGAAAAACGTGGTTTGCGCCAGAATCCACGCCACTTGGTGGCGGCTGCCGCCCTGCCAAGCGCGCCATTCTTTGGCAACAGCCTGAAAATAGAGACAGCCCGGAAAAACCGGGCTG
>JBFXIU010000429.1:0-2796 GCA_050175615.1 Porticoccaceae bacterium
ATGACCAAAATCGCAGCTTCGGGCCGACTGGGCCTATATCGAGCGGGGGACGGAATGGCTGCGCGACGTGGGGCAGCGGATAGCGGGCAGGCTGCACGATGTTGCGGCCAGCTTGAGCGGTGCGGTCGATCGCGATCGGCGCGAGGCGGCGGAGGCGCAGCGCGCCCGCGAAGCGCAGGAGCGTCTTGCCGCCGATCGAGCGCGTCAGGAGGCACAGGAGCGCCAGCAGGCGGTGGACCGGGAGCGGGTGGCCGGGAAGTTCAAGGACATAGCCGGAAAGCGCGCAGCGGGCGCGCATGGCTATGGCGACCATAGCAGCGACTGGAAAGCGACCCCGGAGGCGCTGCGTAAGGCGGTGGACGCCTATAACGGGACCAACCAGCACACCAAGGATCTTTATATCGAGCAGATCCAGCGTGAACCGAAAATGGCGCGCGCCGTGGGTCAGCTCATCGATGAGCGGGAGCTGGTCCTGCAACGCGACCGGGGGATGCGGTTATGAGGCTATGGCTTGCGATTTTTCAGTGGCATCCAATAGGAATGTCTCACGAGCAGTTTTGCCGATGTATTTTGTTAAGGCATAATTTGCGCTTCCTCCAATAAAAACGCCAATCCCGAAAGGGATAGCTTTGGAAGCCGCTTTTTGCGTAAAACTAATCCCTACCTTTTTGAATAAGGCTTTTATGGCAACTAGTGTTGCCCCACTAAGATATTGATTGATCATTTTAACTCCAGCTTTGCTGGCGATCCTTGTGGCACCAGACGAACCCATTTGTTCAAGGGCACCAAATAATGCTATAATGTAGGACATATGCTTTGCGTCTTCGTCAGACATTCCATCGTTGATGGCGATCCCAAGGCACATGGTCATATCAATCTGTAATTTCATACAGAATGAAACATCAGCTAATCCGCCGACCCCAACGCTTACGGTAGTCCCGGCTCCCGGTATAATTCCAGGAATAGATGTTACAGCACCAGAGGTTGCAGCTAGTTTAGAATAACGTTTTATAATCTTGTCGGTAACAAGATTTTGTATTTTTGCATCTGTTGCAGTTGGCAAAAATTTACGTGCTTGAGATTCATATCTCTTAACAAGAATGCGAGCACCGTGAGGAGATATGGCAATAGACTCAACAAATTTCATCAATCTCCCATGGTCTTCATTAGATTCTTTATCGACAATATCTTTTTCCATTATGTAAATCCTTATAACAATTTCTCAGATATTATCTAATGACAATTCTTATTATAGATAACCATGGGATACGCACCGGCCATCATGATAGATTCTAGGCGGTAGCTTGTCGTGGAAGCAGGTAGGAATAACGAGGCCCTTATAGGTGGCCTATAAAAATAGATATTACTTGTAGTAATTCTTTAAAGAATATAAAATTACTGGAATTCGTGGTTACAGAATCGACAAATCAAGGCTTCTTTTTTGATTTCTTCTGCGCATTTCGGGCATTTTTTGTTATTGTTTTTAGAGTAATGCGATGAATCTTTTGTGTCTCCTTCCGAAATCAGGCCAAAGCCAAAATTGGGAAAGCGCATTAATAGTCCTGCATATGCAACCAAAAGACTGCCAATACCTGCCGTCCATAGTCCCAAGCCCGCGTCGGCTTGAGTAGCGGTAAGAGCTGCCATGATAGGAGTGCCAGCGCTTGATACTGTAAGGTCTTGAGATTCGATAACGATCCAAATGAAGAAAAACAGACCGGCACCAATAGCAAGATTTGCTGATTCGATCGAACCACCCTTCCAATAACGGACGGCTGATATTATTGCCGCAATCGGACATAGTATAATAATTGGACTGAACTGAAGTAGAATATTTCCTGAAATAGTGTCAAAAGCTGGCGATGATACTGCTTCCATGAAGAGAGAAAAAAATATCATTATCGCACCAATAGATAATATTATCTGTGCTGCTAGATAAAATGGTATATCTCGCTCTTCAGAATTGGGATTTTTATGTTTTTTACCTAGTAAAGTATCTTTAAAGAATCCCATCTCATATCCCCCTTATCATTAAATATAGTGACAAGATTGTATTTAGGAACTGTTCCCAGACAGAACCCCAAAATCTTGCCGATGCTCGATAAGCCCTTTGGCTTGTAGTCCGCTAGCGATAGCGCGAACTTCATTTAGTTCCTGTTGAAGGCTGTGAATTTCTGCCCGGAGTCGCATCTCCTTAAGCCATAGGCTTACGGTGCCCTCGGACACGTCCAGAACCTTGGCAATGTTGGTCTGCTTTGCGTTGAACTCGTTCCATAGAACATAGGCCAACAGCTTGGCTTTTTCTCGCATTGGTTTAATACCTTTGAAAGGTTTAAATTTTAGAGAGGGCTGACTAGATTGTCAAGTTGGGAGGTGTCATCCGCTGTTGGAGATGGCGCTGGACGCGCAGGCCCAGCGGTCGCCCTGCCAATGGAA
This sequence comes from Porticoccaceae bacterium, assembly GCA_050175615.1. Taxonomy (GTDB): domain Bacteria; phylum Pseudomonadota; class Gammaproteobacteria; order Pseudomonadales; family Porticoccaceae; genus CAYXXZ01. The sequence goes on from JBFXIU010000429.1 coordinate 2,437, forward strand.
CCCTACCCGCTGCGCGTTGCTGATCGCGGGCGGCTCGCCCTTGCGCCAGAAGCGGAGCATCTTGCCCCGTTCGTCCAGATGGGTGTCGGTGACGATCGCGCGGGCGGCCTGGATGAACTGCCCATGCCCGAACACATAGGCCAGCGATCCGGCGGGCATGGCGGCGAGACGCGCCAGCGCCGCCTCGCAGCGCCGTAGCAGGTCGCTGAAACTCTCCGCCCCTTCCCCGTCGCACCAGGACGGGTCGGCCTCGCTCCAATAGCGTTCGAGGTGCGGCATCCGCTCGGCGCTGCGCGTCCCGTTCCAGCGCGCCGGTTGCAGATAGGTGAACTCCTCGATCGGCCACGTCTCCACCGGGAC
>JBFXIU010000430.1:0-2794 GCA_050175615.1 Porticoccaceae bacterium
CCTCTGAGGAGCCCAAATGGCCATCGAAGCGGACGAAGGGGAGTATCCTTTTGCCCTGGAGGAGGGGGAGGGTGGGCTCATTTTCGATCCGGCGCCGCGAGATTGTAAATTGAACTGTGTATCTGCTCCATGAGAGAGTGGGGCGACCCCACGGGAGGAGCAGAGACGATGACGATCAAACCGGAGCAATTGGATGCCCTTTTGGGCGACTGTAAAACCCCAGCCGATGTGGACAAGCTTTATTCGCAGCTTCTGCAGCGGCTAATCAACCGCAGCCTGGAAGCGGAAATAACGGCTCACCTGGGCTACGGTCCCGGGGAAAACGCCGGCGCGGAGAAACGCTCGAACACCCGCAACGGCAAGAGCAAAAAGACGGTCAAGGGAACTTTCGGCGCGTTGGAGATCGAAACGCCTCGCGACAGAGAGAGCACCTTTGAACCGCAACTGATCAAAAAACGCCAGATTCGCCTAGCCGGCATGGAAGATAAAATCCTGACCCTGTATGCCAAGGGGATGACGACCCGCGACATCGAACAGGCTCTGCAGGATCTGTACGGTGTCGAGATCTCCCACACGATCATCTCACAAGTCACGGAATCGGTTCTGGACGAGGTCCGGGCCTGGCAAAATCGTCCGCTGGAGCCCGTCTATCCGATCCTCTGGCTGGATGGGCTGACGGTCAAGATTCATCAGGGCAAGCAGGTTGTCAACAAGTCGGCCCATGTAGTCCTGGGCGTCAATCTGCGCGGCGAGAAAGAAGTTCTCGGTCTGTGGATCGCCGAAAACGAGGGGGCCAAGTTCTGGCTCTCGGTGCTCACCGAACTGCGCCATCGCGGGGTGCAGGACGTCTATATCGCCTGCATGGACGGGTTGAAAGGGCTGCCGGTAGAATCCAGTTCAAAGTGCACCACTGAGGCAAGGGGTTAAAAAGCAGGACATGACAGGGTTTCTGGTAAAGTTGGAAGCGCCAACCACCAACCAATCAGAAGGAGCCCGCCATGTCCTACACCCATCTTACCCTGAAAGAGCGCTTTGACATCAGCTATTTGAAGGGTTCGGAGAGCCTGCGCGAGATCGGTCGTCGCCTGGGGCGAAGCCATAGCTCGATCAGTCGCGAGATCAAGCGCAATAGCCCAACGGCTCCGGCGTCGGCTTATCAACCGGAAATTGCGCATAAAAAAGCCTTGCGACGCCGGTCCCAAGCCCGACACTACCGGCGGCAGGAGTATGCTCCCCTGCTGCGCTACGTGGAGAATCGTCTGCGCATCGACTGGCCACCGGCAGCCATCAGTGGACGGCTGAAACGGCGCTACCCGGAGGATCTAAAAATGCGGATCAGCCCTGAAACCATCTATCGCTGGGTCGCGATCGACAGCCGACAGGGCGGCGAGCTGTATCGGCACCTGCGTCGCCGACACAAACACCGGCGGCGGCAAAAGCGCTATGGTGCGGGCCGTCGGTTCATTCCAGGGCGGGTGGGTATCGAACAGCGGCCGACCATTGTCAATGAGCGTAGCCGCTTCGGCGATTGGGAGGGTGACTTGGTGGTTAGCTCCCGCAACCCGGCGGCCGTCGCCACCCATGTGGAACGCAAAAGCCGCTATCTGATGGCCTCGCTCTTGAAGAATCGCCAAGCCGAAACCTTCAATGCCGCAGCGGCCCCGCTCTACCAGCCGTTACCGCCGGCGTTGCGCCAGACGCTAACCGTGGACAACGGCAAGGAGTTTTCGCGTTTCAAGGAACTGGAAAGCCATACCGAGCTCAAGGTTTTCTTTACCGACCCCTACGCCGCCTGGCAGAAAGGGTCGAACGAAAACACCAATGGCCTGCTGCGGTTCTACTTTCCCAAGGGAACCGACTTTAGCCGGGTTTCAGAGGATGAATTAAATCGAGCAGTTAAGCGACTCAACCACCGACCGCGGAAGTGCTTAGGCTACCGGACACCCTATGAGGTCATGCGGGAGGCCCTGAGTGGTGCACTTGCTAATTGAATCTGCCAACGCTTGCTGCCCCTTGCCTTCATGTTTTTTCCGAGAACGGTCTTGTCTATTCGCTTCTGAAGATAATCAACCAGTGCCTCAAATTGGGATAGTGATACCATGTCCCACTTGGCGCCGAACTCCCGTGTGATTGCTGCATAAAGTATTCTATAGTTCATTTCCTCCTTGCCAACCTCTGCCGCCTTGAATTCGTGGTACCGATCAATAAGGTACTTGACATAGTTGCGGTGGTTTAAGCTGGATGCAAGCGTTCCTTCTGGCGCACTGACCTTGACGGTGTGCCTTGGCGTGTGTATTTCCAGCTTGTTTGCGATAACGCCCGTGTTTACACCCGACACATTAATGACATTCGATGGAGCGGCGGGTTGAGCAAAGGGATGCTTTCCTTTTACAAGGAGTAACTTCAACCTCAGCACATCGGCTTCGCTCACTTCGCCGGCTGTAACCCGCGAGTGGCAGTTGCTGCACAGAAGAATCAAATTATCCTCCTCATGCTTCGAAGCCACCGAAAAAGGCCGCATATGGTGCAGCTCAAAGGTCGTTACGTCCTTTTCACCGCACATAGGGCAGGTCATTAAGGATTCCTGGAATATCCTTTTCTTCAGCTTTTCCGGTATTGATCTGGACGCCATGGCCTACTCACTTGATGACAGCTAACGTTTGACATAAGGGGCGCCGTTAGGCGTCCCGCTTGATGGATGGGTTGGGCATTACTTGCACTTTAAACTAACGAAAACAGCAATAAGAGTAACAACACAAATTGCCCAGGTTGCAAAGACCAAATATCGTGTTTG
>JBFXIU010000431.1:0-2787 GCA_050175615.1 Porticoccaceae bacterium
GCTCATCGCATCCTGGGGCTGAAGTAGGTCCCAAGGGTTTGGCTGTTCGCCAATTAAAGCGGTACGCGAGCTGGGTTTAAAACGTCGTGAGACAGTTTGGTCCCTATCTACCGTGGGCGCAGGATACTTGAGAAGAGCTGTCCTTAGTACGAGAGGACCGGGATGGACGTACCACTAGTGTTCCAGTTGTGCCGCCAGGCGCAGTAGCTGGGTAGCCACGTACGGAAAGGATAACCGCTGAAAGCATCTAAGCGGGAAGCCTCCTTCAAGATTAGGTATCCCTGGACGCGAGTCCCTAAAGGCCCGTTGTAGACCACAACGTTGATAGGCCGGGTGTGTAAGTGCAGCAATGCATTCAGCTTACCGGTACTAATCGGCCGTGAGGCTTGACCATAAAAAATAAAAATGGCTTGAGGGGTGGTAACCCCACCCCTCAGGTTAATAAATCAACCAAAGCGTACAAAACATCGCCAAACAACTCCAAATGCAATTGATATGTAGGAGATGAAACTATCTCCAAATGATTCGCGACACAGTATGGCGAGACGATTGCCAGGCGCGCGAAGGCGAAGGAATGAGACGTATAGAGACATACGTCGCAGTGACTGAGCCGAGCGCAACGAAGCAGGCGTCCGCAAGACGAAGTCGCCCAAGTTTTCTGGTGGCTATGCCGAGGGGGCCACACCCGTTCCCATCCCGAACACGGAAGTTAAGCCCCTCAGGGCCGATGATACTGCACGGGTAGCTGTGTGGGAAAGTAGGTCGCCGCCAGGATTAATTACAAAACGCCCCTGCTCTCAAGCGAGACAGGGGCGTTTTGCGTTGTTTTTGAGGTGGCGGCAGTTGCGCTTACTGAGCGATCTGGTAGAGTTTTAGTACTCACCAGGAGGTGCTCGATGAACGCCACTGCCCTCATCTGTAGTGCTATCGTTGTGTGGTTTGGCGCATATTCCCCTTCATTTGCCGGCAGTGAGTTTCAGTACCTGCCAGAGCATCCCGGCAAGATGGCCGTCACGGTCACTGGCTCACATGTCCATCTGAAAAAAGCTGAATCTGCCGAATACAATCATAATTTTATACAATTACGCAGCCTGTTGGCTAGACAGCCGGTGCTCAGCTCACCACGTGGGGTTGAGATTATCGGCTATTTCCGCCCGCTTGATTACCAGCCGAAGGCTACCAACCTGCCGATCCCTGGATTCGGCTATCTGCGATTCCATTTCTATCATCTGGCCAGTAAAACGGGTAAGCCGGTGTACATCTGTTGTACCACGGATGAAATTTTTGCTTCCGTGAATAATCCCGATGCGGGGTTAGAGGTTTACGGAGAGCAGGACTTCCCCACCAAGGCGTTCTATGAGCCACGTAAGGTGGGAGAGCTGCATGGTTTTCCCGTGTATCGGACGGAAAGTGGCAATGACGTTATGGTGCTGAGTCGTAGCTCCATTCCTCTTTGGCTCCCGGTCACACGCGAGGAATTCGTAACGGTCTGGTTGAAGCGTTGGCAAAGGCAGGCGGCAGGCGCACCGGCTGTTGATACGGTGACACCCGAGTTGGTGCGGAGCCACCAGAAAACGCTGGACGCCATGGCGCCAGATGAGCGGAAGATGCAGGCGCGTGAGTTGAGTTGGGACCCGTTTATGCCGAAACTGGCACCGGTCGGCAGTAACGAAGGACGGCCACTGGTCCGCACCAACCCTGCCTGGTTTAATTCCAAGCTTTCACGGGCAGTATTTCAGCTGCTGATCTTTCGTTTTAGTTATAACGGTGATCAGAATTATGAGGGTACAGCGCTGACAAGTCCTGGGAGCATCGCTCCCTACCGGCTCTGGCAGGTACTGCACAGTTCCGATTGGAAGCAGATCAGTGGTGTCTTGACGGATAACTAGCGGGGAGTGGGAGGCAGTTATGAAACGGGTATTGTTAGCAACTCTATGTTTTGCTTTTGTTGGCCTGCCTGCTGCAGTTTTTTGCCTAGAGACCCATCGGGATGCGACAAACACCGTACAACAGTCGTCACAACAGAGCTTGCAGCCGGCTAAGCCGGACCTGAAGAGGGTCGATTCCTGGCGAGTAACTGTGCCGCAGTGTACTGGCGGTCAGTTCTGGAACGGCAGTAGCTGCGAGTGTCGGCCTAACTTCTATTGGAATGAGCGCCAGCAACTCTGTCGGCCTGTGCGCACCTGTGCTCCGGGGCAAGCGTTTGACCGTGAACAGGATGCCTGTGTTGCCCGCTGCAGGGGTGGCCAGATCTGGGTCGGTAGCAGGTGCGAATGTCGTCCAAATTTCTACTGGAATGAGCGGCAGCAGCTGTGTCGACCGGTGCGCACCTGTGCGCCGGGTCAGGCGTTTGATCGCGAGCAGGATACCTGTGTTGCCCGTTGCAGTGGCGGTCAAAGCTGGAACGGCAGCAGCTGTGAGTGCCGTCCCAACTTCTACTGGAACGAGCGGCAACAGCTTTGTCGGCCAGTACGTACCTGCGCGCCGGGGTTAGTACATGATCGGGATAGTGACGATTGTGTCGCCCGCTGTTATTGGAACGAGCGACTGCAGCAGTGTCGGCCGTTTCGCAATTGTCCTTCCGGCCAGGTCTTGGACCGGGAACAGGATGTCTGTATTGACCGTTAATAGGCAGATAACAGGTGATTATAGCCAATCTGCTTCTTGCAGCTCCTCAAGGGAGGTAACGATTCGGCTGGCTTGTTTTAGGTGATCAGCAGGGTAGCTGTTGGTAACGGCGACCACCTTAAGCCCAGCGCCGAGTGCTGAGGTGATGCCGGCAGGTGT
>JBFXIU010000432.1:0-2781 GCA_050175615.1 Porticoccaceae bacterium
TCATCTTGGCCATTTTGCGGGCGTCGATGAACAGGACTTCCCCTTTGCGCTTCTTCTGCCTGGCCAAAAACCACAGGCAAGCCGGTATCTGGGTGTTGAAGAACAACTGTCCGGGCAGGGCCACCATCACTTCCACCACATCAGCGTCTACCATGGCGGCGCGAATGACGCCTTCGTTGTTCTGGCTGGAGCTCATCGACCCGTTGGCCAGCACAATACCGGCTCGCCCGGTGGGCTTCAGGTGGTACAGCATGTGCTGCAACCAGGCGTAGTTGGCGTTGCCCTGGGGCGGGTCGCCATACACCCAGCGGGCATCGCCTTCCAGGCTGCCGTGCCACCAGTCACTGATGTTGAACGGCGGGTTGGCCAGAATGAAATCTGCCCGTAAATCGGGGTGCTGGTTACGGGTGAAGGTGTCGGTAGGCTCTTTGCCCAGGTTGAAATCAATGCCGCGAATGGCCAGGTTCATGGCGGCCAGGCGCCAGGTGGTGGGGTTGGATTCCTGCCCGTAAATGGACACGTCACCAATCTTGCCGCCATGCGCTTCAATGAATTTTTCCGACTGCACAAACATGCCACCCGAACCGCAGCACGGGTCGTACACCTGGCCTTTGTGTGGCGCAAGCACGGCCACCAGGGTTTTTACAATGCTGGCGGGCGTGTAGAACGGCCGCCCTTCTTGCCTTCGGCGCTGGCGAACTGGCCCAGGAAGTACTCATACACCTGGCCCAGAATGTCGCGGGCGGCGCTGGCGTCGGTACCAAAACCGATGGTGGAAATCAGGTCGACCAGTTCGCCCAGCTTGCCATCGGGCAACTGCGCGCGGCCATAGCGTTTGTCCAGAATGCCTTTCAGCTTGGGGTTTTCGGCTTCAATGGCCGTCAGGGCGTCGTCGATGCGCTTGCCGATATCGGGCTGCTTGGCAGCGGCACGCAAGGCTTCCCAGCGGGCGGCTTCGGGTACCCAGAAGATGTTGGCAGCGGTGTAGTAATCGCGGTCTTCCAGCTCGGCGGCCAGGTCGTCGTCACTGGCATTGGGGAAGTGGTATTCATCGTTTTCGTCGGCAAAGCGGGCACGAAGCTCGGCCTGGCGCCCGGCGAAGGTGTCAGAGATGTACTTCAAGAAGATGAGACCTAGTACCAGGTGTTTGTACTCGGCAGCGTCCATGTTGGCGCGCAATTTGTCGGCGGCGGCCCACAGGGTTTTTTTGATGTCGTCAACCATGAATTTGACAGCCTTAATGCAAAAGTTTTTATAGCGAAGAAATTAGCACAGAACGGTAACCCATGATGAGCCATCAACAGGCGCATGACCTCGGCTTGCTTGATGGCGCGTTGTGTCGCACTCTGTACAGCAGTGACGACGAAAACCTGAAAAAAATCCCCCACCCCACTAAGATGGTACCCGTGTACATAGAAGAGTTGGGAACCCTCATCCGAAAACGCCGAGCCGAATATTCGACACGTTTTCTTGTTCCTTTGGCTCAATTTAACCTAATATATCTATTCAATAATCTATTCGTTTATAAACACAAAAATTCTGCATGGAAAGCTGATAAATGACAATCAGAACAGCCACACACTTGCAGATTCTCGATATCATCAGACGTCAAGGCCCGATTGGATCAAGGCAGATTCAAGGCATTACAGGTCTTAGTCAGCCTACTGTCTCACGATACTTGACTGACCTGCTGGCTGATGTGACGGTTTTTGGTGCAGCCAGATCAACAACATATGCAATTCAAAAATCTATTCACGGCAGACCTGGATCGCAACCTATTTTCAACATCAACAACCATGGCGCTCTGTCACACGTCGGACAGCTCGATTTCCTTGCCGGAGATAAAGTCAGGGCTCAGATTGGCAATCACGTTGAGATCGCGCACGAAGACTTGCCCTGGTTCTTGTCAACCTTTCGACTTGAAGGCTTCTTGGGTCGGTTGCAAGCGGCCCAGATCGGGCAAGAAGATTGGGATACGAATCCAGAGCGCTGGTCGATTGACCAAGTCCTGTCGGGCGCATTGAGCCTGTACGACATACCTGGCTCCCTCATTTTGGGTGAGCTCTCTAAAAAGACTGACGGCCTCAATCTTCCCCCGCTGTCAGCGCCTTCTTTGCCCGCTGAGTTAAATCGCTTGGCGCATTTGTTCGTTGATTCCTTGCCAGCGGGCTCATCGGCCGGGGGCGAGCAGCCCAAATTTCTGGCAAAACAGGAAAACCAGTGGGTCATTGTTAAATTTTCCGCCCCAAAGGACTATCCCTATGGACAGCGATGGTCAGATTTACTTCATTGTGAAGCCATCGCATCGCAGGTGTTAATCGACTTTGGGTATCCCTCTGCGGTTAACCATGTTGTAGATGCTCAAGATCGCACCTTCTTGATAAGCGAGCGGTTTGATAGAACTGCACATGGTATTGGCAGGCGTCATGTCGTGTCATGTGGCGCCGCACATCGAGGACTATTAAAGGAAAGCTATCAGCATTGGGGGGCAACAGCGCATCGGCTTGCGCAGATCAAAGCGCTGGATAAAAAAGACGCCAGCACTGCCAGCTATTTCTCGAGTTTGGACGACTCATTGGCAATACAGACATGCATTCTGGAAACTTGGCATTTTTCGTCGATATTGATCGCTTGAACCGGGGTGGGCTGTCTCTGGCGCCGTCATATGACATGCTGCCAATGCGTTGGCGACCCAACATGCAACAAAGTGATTTATCGCCCTATACCCCATTTCATTTGGATGAGCGAGCGCTTGGAACCGAAGCGGGCCCCTTGGCCCTT
>JBFXIU010000433.1:0-2777 GCA_050175615.1 Porticoccaceae bacterium
TTGTGCAGGCTGCCAGGCATGAGCGTTTGGGAACAGAAATGAAGAAAATTACAGATGTCCCTTACTTCCACCGTGTCGATTGTCTGGTGCCCTTGCTCCATCAGCCAAGTCAAATATTTGCGTATTACCCACGAATAGTCCATGCGGGCTTTTTTACTACAGAACTCGCGTGCGGACAAGTATTCTTCTCGTAGTGATTCAAATGATTCGTTCAATTTGAATCTGGATATGCGGTTTTTTAATGCCCATTCCAGTTTGCCGGTGAGGTACACTTCGGTCACTCGCTCAATGGCACGAATGTGGTTGTCGAACTGCATCTTGCCGATTTCGCCATCTGAAAAACGCTTTTCAACAGCACGGTGATACTTGGCGAACCGCGCGGCTGACGCTCAATTAGGAGAAAAAAAGAAAACTCGGCTCAACTTTAATCGTTGAACCGAGTCTTTTTGGTGGAGACGAGGGGGATCGAACCCCTTACCTCTTGAATGCCATTCAAGCGCTCTCCCAGGTGAGCTACGCCCCCATGTTTCGCCAAACCAGCGATGCCATGAACTATTTAATTGTCGGAAATTTCATTCTTGGGGGCTGCTAATTGGGTGTGTTGCACTCCCAGGTGAGCTACGCCCCCGTGTTTCGCCAAAACAGCGATGCCACGAACTATTTAATTGTCGGAATTTTCTTTCTTGGGGGCTGCTAATTGGGTGTGTTGCACTCCCAGGTGAGCTACAGCCCCAGATTACGTTAAAATAACGTGTCTGCGATATTCAGTTTTTATGGTGCAGGGACGCCCATGTGGGTGTGTTGCACTCCCAGGTGAGCTACAGCCCCAGATTACGTTAAATTAACGTGTCTGCGATATTCAATTTTTATGGAGCGGGGGCGCCCATGTGGGTGAGTTGCGCTCCCAGGAGAGCTACGCCCCCATGTGTCGCCAAACCGGCGATGACACGAGCGATTTAATTGTCGGAATCTTCGTTCTTTGGGGCTGCTAATTGGGTGTGTTGCACTCCCGGGTGAGCTACAGCCCCAGATTACGTTAAAACAACGTGTCTGCGATATTCAGTTTTTGTGGTGCGGGGGCGCCCATGTGGGTGTGTTGCACTCCCAGGTGAGCTACAGCCCCAGATTACGCAACGCTATTTCACACTCATCGCCATCAGAATATCGCCTTCCTCTATCCTTGTGTCGGTGGTCACGGGGATAATCGGGTTTTCTCCCCGTACAATGGCTAAGATTGTGTACCCATGTAACTTGCGGATATCGGCTTCTCCTATGGTCTTGCCCACCCATTCCTTTTGTGGAAACATCTCGGTAATGGTTTGTCCGCCGGAACGCTCCAGCACATCCAGTACATTAGGGTTCACCAGGCTGAGCGCCACCTTGGCGCCCATTTCCACCTCTGGCACCACAACCTTGTCCACCCCGATGCTCTCCAGTATCTTTTTTTGGCGGAACCCGAAGGCTTTGGCCACCACTTTACCGGCGCCCAATTCTTTGGCCAGCATAGCCGCAATGATAGTTCCCTCAAAGTCCTCGCCCATGGCCAGCACCACCACATCAAAGTTGCCAAGGCCCAGCTTTTTCATGGCATCCTCATCAGCGGCGTCGGCCTGCACCACGGTGGCGGCATAGTCGGTGGCTTCGTGCAGACGGGCGGCGTTTTTGTCGCAGGCTAGGATATTGGCGTCGTACTCCGCCAGTGTTTTCACGATGCTCATGCCAAAGCGCCCAAGGCCCAGCACCGCAAATTGCAATTCACATTTTTTCTCAGCCATCTGGTTATTCCTCGCTTTCGTTATGTGCGGCGTCAGCCGATAATCACTTTTTCGTCCGGGTAGCAGATGTTGTCGTCGGTTGCCCGCATTTTCATGTTCAGCGCCACCACCACCGTCACCGGCGAAAGCCGCCCCAAAAACATGCACAGGGTGATGACCCCTTTACCCGCGGCAGACAAAAACGGTGTGAGCCCGGTGCTCACCCCCACCGTACCGGCGGCGGACACGCTCTCAAACAACAGATCCAGCGTAGTGGGGGCGGCGGCGCTGCCTGCTTCGGTGAAATGCAGCACCAGTGCCGCGCCAAACACCACGGCCAGCAGTGTGATGGTGACGGTGAGGGCCTTTTGCAGCAGCTCCAGCGGCAGGGTGCGGCCAAAGGCCTCCATGCGGTTTTTGCCCCGCAGGGCAGACAGCATGGAAATGAGGATGACCCCCAGCGTCACCGTTTTGATGCCGCCCGCCGTGCCCGCCGGGCTGCCACCGATAAACATCAAGACGCCGGAGACGATTTGGGAGAAATCGGTGAGGCCGCCCTGGCTGATGGTGTTGAAACCCGCGGTGCGCAGGGTGACCGACTGGAAAAATGCCGCCAGCACCTTTTGGCCGGGCGGCATGGGGCCCAGCGTGGCGGGGTTTGCCCATTCCAGCAGCAAAAACAGCCCCGCTCCCAGCACAATCAGCGCCGCAGTGACCACCAACACGATTTTGGTATGCAGGGAAAGGAAGGCCAGGCGGCTTTTTACCGAACGCTTCTTGCGATTGTGGAAGTTCTCGATCACTTCGCCCCACACCGTGAAGCCCAAGCCTCCAGCAATGATGAGCGCCATGATGATGAGATTGACGGCGAAATTTCCCGCATAGGGCGTCAGGCTCTCGGTGCCGAGGATGTCGAACCCTGCGTTGCTAAAGGCGGTGTTGGAGTGGAACTCGCCGTAACTCAGGGCCGGCCCAGGACCCATGCCGCCGCTTGCAGAGAAGGCTACCGCCAGCAGCTCCGCG
>JBFXIU010000434.1:0-2774 GCA_050175615.1 Porticoccaceae bacterium
GTTGGGCGAATATTCTGGTCAGCGTCGATCATCATTTGCCGCGGGCTACGGGTGCTGCAGCCCTGTCCCTGTTCTGGGGCGGCGAGACCGTCGCGCGCTTTGTCCTCGGATCCAGTCCCGACCGCTGGCTTTCGCGACGCTGGGTCTATCGTGCCGTACCCTTGGGAATGGCTGCCTGCTTTCTGATCATTCCGCAGTTGCAAAGCGGCGAATCTCTGCTCTTGTTCTTTACCTTGGCGGGAATAGCCTGTGGCGTCTATTACCCCTATAGCATGGCGTTTGGGGTTGCCCGTCATGGCGAGGAGGGAACACAAATGGCAGGGCTACTGGTGGGGGCATTGATGGTGGGTGAGGGCATTGGCTCGACCGGACTGGGGCCACTGCAATCCTTATTGTCTCTCAACCAGATTTATCAGTTCTCCGCTTTGTGGGCCATTCCCCTGCTCTGGCTGGCTTGGCGCAACAGCACGGGACAGAACCCAGCGCACTAGAAAAATCGAATTTTTGTGCCAATCGACAGTCAACGTATCTCCTTGGCGAAATAGCCCGCTGTGACTCTGCGCCATAGCTCCCAGAAAATACTGGCAAACCAGAAGAGTAACGCGAAAGATCCAGCCACAATCCCCAAGCAGTGGAACGCGGGGATCGAAAGGATGGATGCCGACTGCAGGCAACTCAGCGCGAATACCGATGTGGAGAACGTGGGAGGCCAGGCAACAGGATTGCGGAAGGCGCAGTCACGGAACAGAAAAATGGCGCTGCGAAAGGCTATTGGAAAGAACAGAACGATGGCGAGAATTTCCGCCAGTAGCATCAGCATGGCGAGCGCATGGTGTGCCACAGGGGTCAAATCCTGCCAGGCCCACGCATGCCCCAGAGCCAGGGCGGCGAATCCGGCACAGCCCATGGCGATCCACCAGGGGGCCTGCGGTACGCCATGCAAGCCAAAGCGACGGATGCGCAGGGCTGCCAGGAACGCGATGGCAACATATAGAATCCCACCCAGCAGGGCACCGGCAACGACGACAAGGTTCCAATCGCTTTGCGTCGATGCGAGGACATCTCCAGTAGCAACACCGGCTCCCAAGACCGCTGCCGGCACCAGAAACCATGCGCCACTCACCCGTTCCAGCGAAATCCCGAAGCGGTATACAGCCAGGAAGAATGGTGCGGCGCAAAGAAGTACCAGCAGCCAACTGAGAGCGAGCAGGAATTCTGCCAAGCCCAGCAATGCAGTCATGCCTTCCACATGCGCAAAAAAAGCCATCCCCGAGCTTACTACCGCCAAGCCAAGGGGAATGGTGTGGGCGCCGACGTACTGATCAGCTGACCTGCCGGCAAAGTTGGGGATCTGTGGCATCGACAGGAATCGACGCCGGAGCCAAAACCAAGCTAATGGGATGTACACTGCCTGCAGGCAGGCCAAGGTGAGCAAGGTTGCGGCCAGCAGCCAATAATTAGCCGCTGCTGCTACGCTTGCCGTTCCGCCGGTGGCCATGACCACCGCGTAGGGCATTGCTGTCGGTTTGCAGTCGGCTTTTCTTTTCACAAAAAGTCTCGCAAATTCCGTAGCGTTGCATACAGCAGGAAAAGAGCGAACGCTCCGAAAACCGACTTCTTTCTCATCACCAATCCGTGGCACTACATCCATCAACGACTGATCCGCCCAGAAGAGGGGCGAACCAGTCTGGTAAACTACCTCATCTCCCCATTATTTTACCAGCTTTTTCCGCCACTGCCCTTGCTCCATCATCGGCGCGAAAATCTGGTAATAGGGGCCCTTGTCGAGGTGTGCCAATACACCATCGTTGTGAATCTGACGGCACTCATAGTCGAGCATCGCGTGGGCGATGCCCATGTGCGCCGCCTCTGGCGATTCCCACTCCATGTGCACTAGATATTGCACTGGAGTTTGCCCAGGAATTGGTGGCGTACTGGGGATCGCGCTGCCGCGATTGGTATTATATTTTGGCGGATTGGCTCCCAGGGTTGCCTTCAACATTCCTTGCGGATCGAGCTGGAAGGAACCAATGGCCGAAACACCGAATTGCTTTAGAATCATCCAACCAATCATTCCGGGGACGTTCTCTTTGAACCAACTGAGCGTACGCTCTGCCCCCTCCTCAAACGCCGTTTCATGCCCATCCATGACCCAATGGTCACCAATCGCAATGGCCCGTTTGGCAGCCAGCGCTACCTTGGGAACAGCCTCTTGCTTGGCAAAGGCTCCGCCCAAGGCAGCGGGAACATCGGTCATGGCAATGATCGGTGGCAAATCCGAACGGACGATTTCATAGTATGGCTCCCACGGCCCCTCGATCACCATGTCCAGACAATCACCGCAAAGCTCATAAATTTCCTTGAAATTATCATGATGCATTTCTTCGTGGGATTTTACGTCTTTCCATACGGTGTACTGAAACATGCCGATAGGATTGAGCGTCTCGTGCATATCGATAGCACCGCCGCCGTAGCGCCCTGCCATGGGATGGATTCCGGTTTGCAGCAATTGTTCAAAGCCCAGGAATCCGGGGTGGGATGCCGTGGTAATGCAAACTTTCGGCCCAACTTTCATCATCGTCTGATAGCTTTCCGGACGATTGGCAACTTTTGACTGATTGATGGCAATAATAGGGTTATTACTCATTCCTCATCTTCTCCTTTTTCCGTTGCAAGACAAAAATTATGACCCATCAAATAAGACAAAGTTCAAATATTGTAGAAAAATCTAATTTGAGATAAATACATACAAATAAATGGACAAAAAATTGCAA
>JBFXIU010000435.1:0-2769 GCA_050175615.1 Porticoccaceae bacterium
ACCGCCCATTGCGTGCCTTCCTTTCGAATCTCGGTTACCTCAGGATGGTCCTGGGTATGAACTCCCAGCGCTGTCACATAGCGAAGCAGCCCGGAAAGCAGACGTGGATTTCGTATTTGGGCCACTTCCGGGCAGAACAGGGCGGCGTCGGCACGTAGCATAGGCGCCAAATGCTGCATCTCCGTCGCCGTGTGCCACTGCCAATTTCGTCCCCAGGCCGCACCCCACGCTAGCACATCCCTTGGCAGAGGGGCCTCCTCGCTATCGAGAACCCACATTCCCGACATCCGCCACTCGGGATCAATGCCTGAGGCATCCTGAATTTCGTTGGCGAAAGCCTCATAGCGGCGCATGCCTTCTTTTGCCAGCCGGAGTAGGGGAGGGAGATAGCGCCAGGCGTGCAAGGGACTGAGAATCCCGCCCCCCGCCCACGAGGCCTCCCGCCCCAGAGCGCCGCGATCCAGTATGGTGACTTTCTTGCCGGCCTGGGCCAAACGCAAGGCGGCGCTCAGCCCGATAACGCCGGCACCTATGATCAGGACCTCTGCAGATCGGAGGTCAGTTTTAGAAATCGATTCGGTAAAAGATATTTGCGCCATCCTGCGTGCCACTTTCCGTTTGAATTTCTATATTGCGGGAAATTCGATATCGTAGACGTGCAACCGTACCATCACCCAAGACAGACTGACCGACGCTGAAATATAAATTTGGAGTGATATAGTGTCCCAGGGTCACCATATCGGCGGCCAGTCCACTGCCGGAGCCACTGGAGCTTACGCCAAAATCGAAGCCGGCGCTGCTGAGACTGTTACCGAGTACTGCCGCGCGCCCCGCAGAAAAAAGTTGTCCTGCTGCGGCAGAAAGAACAGCATCCTGGCTTTGCAGACCAGTACTCGGTGTACCTAACACGAGGTAAGAAAGGATATCGTTTTGCGCCATGCTTGGTTTAGAATATAAGTTGACCACCGGATGACTAAGATTGCCAGTAACCCGGACACCGGCAAGAATCGTTTCATTAGCCACGGAAAAACTATCACTGTTCTTGATGCGACGCACCGCAAGTACGTCGAGGCTTGCTGCCTGTGGCGGACCATTGAAAAGAATTTTTCCTCTTTCAAATGTCAGCGAGTTGCCATAGATCTCATATTTTCCATCAACCATTTGTAGACTACCCTGCAACAGTGGCGTGGTGGAGGGCGGCACCATGCGCAAATGCAAATCACCTTGCAGATCAGCATGTAGACCGCCAATCAACACTCGGGCATTTTTCCCGAGTCCGATATGCACGTCCACGGCCAGATCAGAAGGCGTAGTACTCTTTTTCGCTTCATGGACAAAAACGACGTCACTTGACGGCTTCGGTCCACCAAAATCGGTTCCCAGAATCCGCAAACGTGTGGTTTCCACTTTTCCGGTTATCGCCAAGTTTCCTTGCTGGTGATGAATGTTGATGTCAGGATCAATGGCCGCTTGTACCTGCGGCAAATTGAGCGCGAGGAAGTTGTTTCCGGTAATATTGATCTGGTAGGGGACGCCCTTGGCGAAAGCGATATCACCGCTACCGTGCAGAGTGCCAGAGCCAGAGTGCACGACCAGACTTTTCAGGAGCAAATGATCTCCACTACCAGTGAGCTGGGCCTCAATATCCTGCAGATGCAGTCCGGCCTCGGGAATATAACAGCCCAAACCGGAAGCGGTCGCCTGACCCTGCCAAAGGGGTTTTTCCCAGGTTCCGTCTGCGTGCAGGTTGATCGTGATGTCCCCTTTGGGGTCGACCTCAATATTTCCGGTTGGCAACTGCGAGAGCAAAACGCCCGGAATATGTCCTACGACAGCAGCATTGATCGGCTGCTGCGTGGGCGTCTTCCAGGGTAGTCGCAGCACGGCCGGACTATTTGCATCCAGTTGAAATGTTCCCAACTGATCCGCCAAATGCAGACTACTCTGCAGGTGCAGCCCATCCTTCTGCCAATGCAGATCTCCGGAAAATTGTGTTATTGCAATCTGATGACTGGTATCCCCGGCCAACCAATGCAAAGCCGTGTCTTTCACCCCCCAGTCAGCCTTCAGTTGGCATATCCCATCGCAGCGACCATGCAGTTGTGCATTCCATCGACCACGAATTCCGGTACCCAGAGTTTTATCCCAAAAATCGAGCGGCAAGGCTGAAGCTTCCGCATCCAAACTCCCTTGAGACGATCCGGTGGTATAGTTGCCAGCAACGCGCACGCTGGCTCCGTTTGCGCCGTCGATGCGCAGCGTGCCAACGCTGATAGCGCCCTGATTCCATTGCAGGGTGGCCGGCTGAACCAAAGACCATTGCCCAAATCTGGGATCCTGAAACCGTAATTGCGCCAGATGGAGTTTCCAAGCGGTAGCGTGCTGCAGAGTGCCGCCAAGAAACAAGTTCCGCTGGGCATCCTGCAGCGAAAGCTGAACGTCTGCCTGTTGCAAAGAGCCAGAGACCTTGCTGCGCAGATCCAGCTTCTGTCCATCCAGGGCCAGACCTGCGGCGAGAAGCGTCGCCTGGAGTTTGCCCCCCTTGCCCAGAGAACCGTCCAGATCCAGCCGTGCCAACGCATACTTTTTGTACTGCAATTGTGTTCCTTGCAGATGCAGCTCCCCCTGCCATTCCTGCCCATGCTGAGCGACCCATCCGTGTAATTTGCTTTTACCACTGGCTGCTGGCAATACGCCAGACCAGCGGTCCACTTGAGCATTGATGCTGAGGCGCTGGGCAAGACTGCCCTCTGCCTGTAATTGTAGTCC
>JBFXIU010000436.1:0-2752 GCA_050175615.1 Porticoccaceae bacterium
CGGCACCTGAATGCTCATATCGGCGCCAAAAATAAGTCGCGCCACCGCCAGCGTCCACAGCAATTCGTTGAGATCCGGCTCGGGCGCCTGGGACATCTTGGTATTGGGTTTGGCGCGAAAGTTTTGAATAATCACTTCCTGAATATGGCCATAGCGTCTGTGGCTGTCCCTTATCGTCAGCAGGGATTGCACCCGTTCAACACGGGTTTCGCCAATGCCAATCAATATGCCTGTGGTCATGGGCACCCGAGCGATGCCCGCGTCGTTGAGGGTTTGCAGGCGAACATCGGGGGCTTTGTCCGGGGAGCCGTAGTGAGGCATCCCCTTTTGGCACAGCCGCTGGCTGGTGGATTCCAGCATAATTCCCATGGAGGCCGATACTGGGCGCAGGCGCTGGATTTCCGCCGGGGTCATGGTGCCCGCATTGATATGGGGCAATACCCCGGTCTCATTGAGCACCCGTCCGGCAACATGGGCGACATAATCAATGGTGGTGGCAAAACCCATGTCATCGAGGGCTTCCCGCGCCACTCGGTAGCGCAATTCCGGTTTTTCCCCCAAGGTGAACAGGGCTTCCTTACAACCGATTTTTGCCGCCGCCGCAACCTGGGCAACCACGGCATCTGCCGTCATATAGGGCTGGGGGATGTGCTTTGGCGTAGTGGCGAAAGTGCAGTAATGGCAGACATCGCGACACAGGTGGGTAAGCGGAATGAAGACTTTTTTGGAATAGGTAATAACATTGCCAAAACGCTGATCCCTGAGGGTTCGCGCCACTGCCATCAGGCTTTGGGTATCTTCATTGTCCGCCAAGGCGAGGGCGTCAAAATCATCAAGGGTTTCACCGCTCAGTGTCAGCTCAAAAAGCTGATCTGATAAGGAGACTTTTTCAAACATATTCATGACGACTTCCTGAGAATATTTTCCCGTTCAGGCCTGAGGCATTCAGATCTGCAATACGCTGACCGAGGCCAGAATCGCAAAGATAACGAAAAGTGTGGGAATTCGGTCTGCTGCTGGCAACAGCAACCAAATTTAGCAGGTCTTCTGGCGTGTCTATATCCCGGGACAACCCGGTGGCGTGCAACTCGGCAAAAGGGAGCCCCGCCTGTGCCGCCAGTAACTTGTGCCGTTGACAGCTGTTTTCACCATAGGCAAAAGCAATTGCTGTGGCCGGGGATAGCCAAAGACAGTTGGTGCCGGTGCCGTGAATATCCGGCGCCACAACAACGCCAGCACTCCCCAGTGAACGGGCTTTGGCGAGCATGGCGCTGATCGCGTCTGCATCGACCAAAGGTAGATCACCGTGAATAATCAGCAGTTCACCAGCGCCTTTGGCTTCCAGAAAACCGGCGGCGGCGGCAACCACAGGGTTGAGACCGGAAACGCCCAGAGAGGATTCAGGAATAAAATCAATACCGAACTGTTGACAGAGCTGGTGGGCATCGGGGTCATCGGAAACTATCCAAACTCGGGACAACCGGGGATGGTTACTGAGCACCATCAGTACATCCTTGACCATGGCGGTGACCAAGCCTGCCCTCTCTGCGCCGCTTAAAATGGCGGAGAGCCGCTGCTTGGCGCTGGCGAAGGACTTTAACGGCAGTAGTGCCCAGGTCATGGAGAGGTTCCTGAGCATTTAACCGCCATTTGTTGTCGAGACTTGGCCGCGAGCCTTTCCGCAAATTCGAGCACTGCGCACGCCAGGGCTTTCTTGTCATCCAGGGTTTTCATTACTGTCCCTGTCACCAGTACCTCGGTGTCAATATGGCCGGCCTCATCGCCATCGGCAGTATCAACCACAAAGCCATCAATCAATCCCGGATAGCGATTTTCATAGTACTGCGCCACCTGGGCGGCAGAAACCGGCATCTGCATTTCCGCCATCATTTTTGCCGAAGGGCCTTTAATACTCGCACCAGCCACTATGGGCGACACGGCAATAACCGGAGCCGCACTAGCTCTCAGGGCATCGCAAACAGCGGGCAGCCCGAGCATGGGGTCTATGCTGACAAAAGGATTGGACGGGCAAATAATAATGGCCTGCAAATCAGGATTATTCAGCAAAGCCAACCAGCGCTTATTGGCAAGGGCGAGTGTTTGCCCCCTGAATTCAACACTTTTTACCGCAGGCTGGCAGCGCTCGCGAACAAAATAGTGCTGGAATGGCAAAGCTCCCCGATCGGTCTCCACATAGGTGCGCACGGGGTCATCGCTCATGGGAAGAATGGCAGAAGCAATATTGAGCTGTTCACAAAGCTGACTGGTAACTTCGCTAAGGGTTTTCCCCTGGGCGAGCTGCCCTGCCCGGTACAAATGGGTAGCCAGATCGAGATCGCCGAGGCGAAACCAACTTTCGCCGCCGAGTTCGGCCAGGGTGTCCATGGTTTTCCAGGACTCCCCCACTCTGCCCCAACCTTCCGCCGGATTAGCGATCCCCGCCAGGGTATACATCAGGGTATCCAGATCCGGGGAAATCGGCAGCCCCAGGTGTTCAAAATCATCACCAGTATTGGCAACCACCGCCAGCTGCCCAGGCATAAGCACCGAAGCCAACCCCAGGGCCAGTTTGGCGCCGCCAACGCCGCCGGAAAGAGCTAGTACGGGTTTAGGGTTGAGAACATCTGTCATATGAATAAACGCTTAGCGAAAAAGATCCTCTGCTTCCGGGCGAATGAGGGATTCCGACCCCGTCTCTGCCGGAATCAAGCGGGCGCCGCGACTCAACACCACCGGAATGCCTTCGTCCGCC
>JBFXIU010000437.1:0-2749 GCA_050175615.1 Porticoccaceae bacterium
TTACATCACCCGCCCTACGATTGGTTGGATAGCGCGAGCGTGTCTGTGCCTTGATATGTAATGCTCAGGCCAACGGCGTCTTCCGTAGCCCCCGAGATCGTCATACCAGTTATGTAACAGCTGCCTGCCAGTTGTGGCTTCCCAGAACCAGCGCCTAATGGCTGTATGGTTAATGTGCATAGCGTCCCGGCCATTGCGTTACTTACAAGAGCAGATTGCGCAGAGTCGGTCGGATCGTAAAATAACTCAAGCGACCCAGACCAGCCAGCTTGCCCTACAAGATATTTTTTCCAATCAGTTGCGAGCGTGGACACATCAATGGTCCCTAATGCTGTTTCGATGCTGAAGCTTCTTACCTCGCCTATCGCTGTCGGCGTTCCGCTCACGCTAAGTTTAACAACAGATACCTTACTTGCTGTTGCTCCCATATTTTTGCCCTCCCTTTATTTTTATCTGTCATACCCCCGGATGGTTAAAATACCGTGGTACCATCCAGAGGTATCTTCAACTACTATTAGTTCCTCGAAAAACCACTTTTCTGGCAGTGCGCTACGTATCGCATCCGCTATTTCCACGGCCTCCTTTCGGCCCTGGTAGCTGCTCCATATGTGAATGTCGATGTTCCACGCGCGCTCTGCATCACTCAAGAGTCGACCTTCGAGGCTCTGTAACTGCCCTATCACTATATATGGCCCTTCCTGCTCGAGGGGCACTTTGTCGAACACGCCAGTTACCTTCGGGTTCGGTATCGCCTGAAGCGCATTATAAAGCGTCGTATATATCTCTTGAGATACCGACAGGTGGCTCATTATCTCCCGCCCCCCTCGACCAGTTTAGCCAGTGCATCGGAGAGCGCCCTGCCAATTTCCTCTTCGTGAGCGCGGCAGGCTGGGAAGAAGAAAGGCTGTGCCGGCATGTTTTTGGTGCCGAATTCTACGAACCGTGCATAATAGGTGTCAGCCCCGCCCGCCTTGCCGCCTGCCGAAATCGTGGCTGTTAACCTCTTGGCCGATACGGATCGCTTAATACCCTTCGCCATGGCGCCAGTATCCTTGGGCGCGCGATCTCTGGCGTCTTCCACAACCAGCTGTGATTGCTCACGCAGGACATTGACAACTTCGTGTTTCGCTTCCTTCTCAACCTGCCTGAGCTCTTTTAGGATGTCATCGACGCCTTCGAGCCTGGCATATAGCTTCACTCATACCACCTCCGGCTCACAATCAAGATACATCCAGCGCCGAAATTGATCGTGGCGTATGGCCTTAACAACGAGCCGCGTGCCGAAGAATGATACGATATCGCCTATCCGCACGCCATCGTAATAGCGTATTGTGATTTGGTGCGTCCTTATCTCCGTATCCTTCTGCGCGATGATGCCTGTTTTGGATTTGGGAGCCTCAATCCTCGCCCATGGCGAAAGGATTGTCTTCTCGGTAATCGTCCATCCGCCCATGCTATCGCTCGTTTGGGTCTTGCGAATGATGAATATCTGGTCCCGAAGCTCGCCTATCTGCGTCATATCGGCACTCTCCGCTCCTGATACAGAAGCATTTGCGCCGCATCCGGTATCTGATTGGCCGTGGCATCGACTACTACGTTTTCCCTGTTCTCATACCAGTGCCCTACCATCAAGAGCACGGCCTGTTTGCACCGCTTGGGCACGGCATCTGCCGTATCGCCGTAACCGGCCTTATAAACGATCTTCACGCCCATGGTTGGCCTCAGTGTGTCGGTAGGCCAGCTTTTACCCTCTGCGAGGCGAATTGCGCCATCCGGCGTGAGCCAATAAATTGATGTGTCGATAGTTACCTCCGTGTTATCCGGCTTGAAATAAGACACAGAAGTGATGCTCTCAACGGGCGGTAGGGGCAAATAAAGGGGCGCACTTGGCCATCCGTCAAGATATACGGTAATGGTTCGCGTGATCCATGAACGATTTTGAAATGCCTCGCCCCACTCTACAGCCGTGGCTATGAGCTCCTCTATGTAATCGTCGTCTGGATGTGATGTGGTATAGGTTGGTTCGCCCTCGGGCTCTTCTGGTGGGATCTCGGTGGTGATCGTGTCAACTATCCTTAGGTGTTGTTTTGTTTCCTCAAGCGTTACAAGATCGGCTATGGGCGTACCAACTTCTAAATACATCACACCACCTCCTATCTGCTCTTCTTCGGCCTGCCACGAGGCATAACGGCCCTTTCTTGCGGCTCGACGGCTTCTGTCTCTATTTTTGCAGGCTCAAGCGATATAGCAGCGTTGGCCTCAATGAATTGCTTGGCAAGCGCATCTGGCAGGTCGTAAATCCTGCCTGCCATCCATATCCCATCTGGGCCTGCAGCAGTTTTGATCATCCTGACTTTCACGGTTAGCCCTCCAGTTCTGTTGGGGTGGCACCAAGTTTCGTGATGGCCCCGGCCTGAATTCCGGCTTTTGTTATTTTGCCGCCAGTGTCGATTACAAGCTCTCCCCCGCCCTGCTTTCTATATACTTTGGTATTATATTCACCCACTTATCATCCCTCCAGTTTTGGTATTGGGGGCCGGCAGTCGGCCCCCATGGCCTTGTCTACGCCAATTTGACGCGGGCGAAGGCTTCCTCAAGTACGGGCGCGCCGTCTGCCCACATTCTGCCGATGAAACCGACCTGTGAAGTGGCCGCAAACAGCTCGCTCAGCCTCTGAATCTCCATGCCGAACAACTCTGCAATCCAGTAGAACTGGAAGTTGCCCAGGATACCGACGTATTGGCCGGTG
>JBFXIU010000438.1:0-2747 GCA_050175615.1 Porticoccaceae bacterium
ACATCGAGCAGGACAACCTGATGCTGGACGAATGGTTCCAGAAGAACCGTATCAGCACCCGCGATTTCGAGTTCGACACCATCTACGTCAACGGCAGCAACAATCTGCCCAATCTGAAGCTGGATGACGAGAACTGGAAGGTCCGCCTCATCGAAGAAGAGTTCATGAAACGCATGTGGGACGTGGCGGGGGCATAGGAGGATATTATGGGACGACCACTGAGTTATTTGTCAATTAGCGGTTTCAAGTCTATCCGCTCCTTGAAAGACTTAGAACTCAATAAGTTCAATCTTCTGGTTGGCGCTAATGGAGCCGGCAAGAGTAATTTTGTTTCTTTTTTTCGCATGCTCCGCGCCATGTCTGAGGAGGGACTGGCTAGTTTCGTCACTGAAAATGGCGGCGCCGATGGCTTCTTCTTTAGCGGTCCTAAGGAAACCCCGGAGATTGAGGCCCATCTGAAATTTGGGCAGAACGAGTACAGGTTTACCCTGGCGCCAACTGCCGCGGTTAAATTGATGGTGAAAAAGGAAGGCGCACTTTACACCGCAGGGCGCGGGTGGAAGCAATATTCCAGTGGGTGTACCGAATCCCAACTCAAGCAGTGGAAAGGGAAAAGGTCTGCATGGGGGCCATACCCCAGCCCGGAGCATTATGTGTATGAAGCAGTCTCAAGCTGGATAGTTTACCATTTCCACGATACAAGCACGACTGCCGGCATGCGGCGGGATCATTCCGTGCGTAATTGGCGAGAACTGCACCCTGACGCCTCAAACATTGCATCCTTCTTACTTCGTTTAAAAATGAGGCATTCTGAATACTTCGAAAAGATACGGGAGACGATCCAAATCATTGCCCCGTTTTTTGATAATTTTCTCCTGGAGCCTGAAAAACAAGGCGACAACGAAGTGGTGCGACTGGAATGGCGCCAAAAAGGCTCTTCTTACCCGTTTCAACCATGGCAATTGTCCGATGGCACCATCCGTTTCATCTGTCTGGCAACAGCCCTTCTTCAACCTGATCCACCATCGACAATCGTTATTGATGAACCCGAACTGGGCCTTCATCCTTTTGCTCTGGATGTATTGGCGGGGTTGATGAGGGATGCTGCCGAACGGACCCAGCTTATCGTTTCAACTCAATCCGCCACTCTACTGAATCATTTTGAGCCTGCTGAAGTTATCGTTGTTGATCGCGAGGCGGGTTCCTCCAGGTTCCGACGGCTGGATGCCGAATCCCTGGCGGAATGGCTGAAGGATTTTGCCTTGGGTGAACTCTGGCAAAAGAATGTTTTTGATGGAGGCCCGGCGCATGAGTAGAGTATTGGTACTCGTCGAAGGGCCGACCGAGCGCGCGATAGTTGACCGGGTGTTCGCCCCGGAATTGGGAAACAGAGGGGTCTACCTCTATCCTCGCGTTGTGGGCAAGCCAGGTCATAAAGGCGGCAACAGATTTGCCACCGTTCGGCGGGAGCTGAAGGCTCTCCTTTGCCAGGAGCCTGGCAGCACAGTGACCATGCTTTTTGACTATTATGGTTTGCGGGACGATTGGCCCGGGCTGGGAAACGCCAAGGGAAAAAGACCTCACGAGATTCCCGCCATTATCGAACCGGCAATCGCCGCCGCAGTAGTCGAGGAAATGGGTACTGGTTTTAACCAGGATCGATTTATCCCCTATGTGCAACTTCATGAGGTTGAAAGCCTGCTTTTCGCAGGCCCTGGCGAGATGGCCGAGATCTTTCAGCGTTCCGAACTCGAGGGGGAGTTTACAAGAATTGTCCAGGAGTGTGGTGGCTGCGAGATGATCAACGATGATCCCGAAACAGCACCGTCCAAGCGCATTATCGGACTTTTTCCTCAATACAAGAAAGGGAGCAGTGTCAATGCCCACGCGTACCGGATCGCCCAGCATATTGGCCTTGAACGAATGCGGCAAAGCTGTCCTCATTTCAATGAATGGCTGTCGAAGCTTGAGCAGCTTGTGGAGTCGGACCGATGAAGATATCAAGAATTAAGATACATAATTATCGGAGCATCAAGGATGTAGAAATTGATTGCCGTTCCATGATTGTTCTTCTTGGTCAGAATAACCACGGTAAATCAAATATTCTTCGCGCGGTGGAATTCGCTCTGACATCCTCATCGAAACCAGAGCCTGATGATTTTTATGCGTTCCGTCAACCTGAGGACCGAACTCTTTGGATCGAATTAACGTTTATAAAACTTAATATTGAGGAACACCGCGATGAACTAAATTTCAGTGAAACGCTTGAAGATGGGCCGATGCTTGGGCAGAAAAATGTTGCTGCTGGGGTCTTGCCTGATTTTGAAGGTTGTTGTGGCGTATCGAGAACTCAGGCCGGGAAGAAGGGTAAGGCATTGGCCGCTTTGGAATATTTTCGCGAAATGGAAGCAGGCACAATATGTGGAGAGGTAACTTCCGTAATTAATCACATTTACGGAGGCGGTAACTGATGGCAAAGCGGAGATCAAAAGGACCCAAACAGCATAAGTTCCGCAACAAGCTGCTGCTCAACCAATGGCTGGTGAGCCTGTTCGGCATTGATCCGATCGCCGAACACAAAGTAAATGGCAAAGTGGTTCGCCCCTTTCACAAGTTGGCTGAACCCATCCGTGATCCGCGCCTGGAAGGGTTGGACAAGGATAATCTGCATTTCTTCTACCACCATCTCGGCGATAGCCCGCTCTTCAGCTATGCCGATCCAACGGCTGATTTTCCGGGCTTTCGCA
>JBFXIU010000439.1:0-2745 GCA_050175615.1 Porticoccaceae bacterium
AGGTTGGTGCAGCCTTTATCAGCGGTGACCAGTTTAAGGTGCTGATCGAAACTGGCGAGCTGCCGGAGAGCTAGCAGTTTTCCATATCCAAATATGCGGCAAGACGATCCCTATTTTTTAATCTAAGGAATTTGCATGGCAGCAAAAATTAAAGAATTCACCATACGCTTTTACTCTGTACTCGCCAAAAAAGTGGGTGAAGATGATTTTGTTGACGTCTCTTCACTGCTCAAGAACTATGAAGAAAACAACAGCTTCTTTGAAACTTTGGATTTATACGAAAACGGCGAAGGTTACAGGATAAAGGATGTAGAAAAGCTGGATGGGAGCGAGGGCGTGCTGTATCGCGGCTCGTTTATTCGTTACCGCTTGGATGTGCCGACCGCCGGAGAAAGGCATTCTGATTTTGAAAAGCAGATCGAGCTTGATGCCAACCACGAAATCATCGAAAAAGTGCACTGGATTTTGTGCGTCCACAACAACCAGGAATACCTAGTGTTCCAGTCATCCATGCACGGCGGCTCAGTCTACGCTTTTATTAAATATTTGAACTTCTCAGACCCTGCAACAAATTACAGGCAATCTGA
The DNA here is from genome assembly GCA_050175615.1 of Porticoccaceae bacterium. GTDB lineage: Bacteria > Pseudomonadota > Gammaproteobacteria > Pseudomonadales > Porticoccaceae > CAYXXZ01. The sequence continues at coordinate 588 of JBFXIU010000439.1, forward strand.
TGTGTTCACGCAGGGCACTGTAGACAACCTGCTTCACGGCAAAGTGGTAAAATCGGTTGAATTCAGGGTTGGCGCACCTAGAAGCAAAAAAGGCCAGCCCGACCCTGAGGACACCTGGACAGCTCAGGCAATGGATTTCTTGAAGGATGGCGCAACAATCTTCGAGGGCAAGGTGTCAACAAGATCGCCAAACTATGGGCTGGCCGATGTGGCAAAAACAGTAAAAGCCATGCTCAGAAGCCCCACAACTAGAGCGATAAAGGTTAAAGTGTCGGATATTGACGAGCCGATCGACCTATTTGGCGACAGGATAAAAGGAACCATAAGGGTTACTGTTGTTGGCGGGGTTATAAGCAGCGCATCAGTTTTGGCTGAAATGCAAAGGGCCTATTTGAAGCATCGCCATCAATTCCCTTAACCACGGGAGGCAGCATGAAACATTGGACATGGATCAGTATTTTTGCTGGCGTGGCTTTGTGGCTTGCCGCGCGCCAATTTGGCGTTTTTAGCGAAATGGGCAGCACTGAGGCTGCGGACCTGGCTGCCACGCTGGCTCAAATCTCAGTGACAATGCTGGGTTTTTTGATAGCTGCGTTATCAATACTTGCCAGTATTTCGGGGCACAGGCTGCTAAGGGAAATGCAAAGCTCTGGGCATTTTAATGTTTTGCTAAGGCGCTTCTTTATTAATGCGATCTTTTATGCAGGCGCAATGGTCAGCGCATTCATTGTATTAATACTGAAGCAGTACTACCTAAGCCTGATAGGGCTGGCGTTTACAGTATTTGTTATCGCTACCTGCCTACTTGCAGATACTGGTTATCGCCTGTGGCTGGTCCTGCATAACCTGTCTCCAAAAGCTAACTAGCCGCCTCGCTGCCCTGCATCCTCTCCCACTCCCTCTTAACCGCCGCCTGCGCCCCGGCCTTGTTGACGTACAGGTGGTGCAGGCGCTTGGGGCTGGTCATGTCGCCTTTTTCCAGCCGCTGCTGCTTGCCGTTCTTGTCCTTGTAGAACGCCACCACGCCGGTGTAGTTGCGGGCGCTGTCGTCGGCCAGCTGGCCAATGTCGTCGATATCGGGCAGCTGGTTTTCCAGCTCGATATTGGTGGTGTAGCTGTCTGCGGTCAGGCTGTGCGTGACGCTCTTGCCCAGCCAGGTAATGGCGTCGATTTCGTCTTTTACGCCGACCAGGGAAAAGGTTTGCTCGGGCATCAGCTCGGGCCGGCCGTAGGCCAGGGTATAGCTGAGGGTGGCGGTACCGCGCAGGATGCGTGACAGCTCGGAGCGGGCCGCTTTGAGTGCGCTGTTCTGGTCGGCATATACGTGGCGCAGCTCTTTCAGGTTGTCGCCTTCACCGGCAATCGCTTCCTTGCGGCTTGCGCTGTTTTCCTCAAAGTAGTACGCCTTGACGCCGCCATAGCTGTTGCGGTCGGCTTGTAGAAAGCGGTGGCTGTCGCCGGTTTTGCGAGTCATGGTGACGTGTGGTAGCTCGGTGCCGGATACCGATGCAGCTTGCCCGACAGGTGCACAAATCAGCATGCCGCCCTTGACGCCAATGACGGCATCAAACTGTTCGGCCAGGCGGGTCATGATGTTGGCGTCGGATTCGTTGGCCTGGTCCATATGCTGAATTACCTGGTCGGCAAGGCTATCTGCTATGCGCAGGGCCAGTTGGTTGCGCTGGGCGATTTGTTCCAGCAGTTCTTGCAGGGTGCAGTCATGCCAGGCCTGTTCACGCTTGGTTTTCAGCGAGCCGCGCAAGTCGGCACTCCGTGCACGCACACTGACCACATCCGGCGCGCCACTGTGCTCGGTTTCGTCAACGGTGTACACGCCCTTGTAGGTCAGGCCGGTGGTGGTCCAGCCCAGCCATACATGGATCTTGGCGTTGCGCGGCGGGATGGCCAGCAGGCCGTCATGGTCCACCAGCTGCAGGTCCAGCGTGTCGGCCTCCATGCCCCGATTGTCGGTCAGCTGCAGGCTGATCAGGCGTTTTTCTACCAGTTCGGTAATATCGTTATCGCCAATGGTCAGCCGGTAGATGGGGGTCAGGTGGCTGGTTTCGGTTGCGCCGGGCTTGAAGGCGTTAAACAGGTCTTCCAGCATCACAGCCACATCCGCAGGGCATTTCCGAGAGTTCCGATAATGTTGCCCAGG
>JBFXIU010000440.1:0-2741 GCA_050175615.1 Porticoccaceae bacterium
TAACTGCGGTGTAGGTAATGCCAGTGTTGGCCGGAATGCACGCCAGATCAAGCCGGGCTTTAATAGCCGGGGCAGCATCATCGGCCGTGGCCACCAACCCGATAATCGCGGTATTGATGGTGCGGATGGGGCGGGTGCCGTTGTTCAGTTCAACAACGCGGACGCCATGGTGGTAATCGGTAGGCATGGTGTTTTCCTCTGGTGAATGGCTTTGTTGTGGATGGTTAAAAGGCAAATAAAAATCGGTTCAAATGTCCCTGCGGCCTTCATCTTCCTCGATGTGTCGATCACAGTGGCGCGGGTCAATCCAGTTCAAAAACTGGCATATCCAGTAGCATGGTTTGTTGCCGCCTTTGCGGGCGCACTTGCCCGCGCGGCTACTAATCGTTTCGTCTGGGTCGCCAAAGGCGAGGGTATTCCCAAGCTGATCGAGCGATACCATCCACGCTAATACTTGGGCGCTCTTGCCGGTTAAAAACCAAGTCAGCGCGGCATACGCTAAAAGCAGCAATCCGATGAGCCATATAGGCAAACTAAGCAGCACAAAAATAGTTTTCCGCATGATTTACACCGTTAAAATCTCTTGTGCCCGCCCTGCCCCAATAATTTGCATCATCTCTAGCGCTTGTACGCCGACGATGGTGCTAGGGTCTGTTAATAAAACCCCTTCGGCATTTTGCAGTTTCATCAAATACGCTTCTAGTGCGGCATTGGTTTTTGCAGCGGTAACAAACCCATTCATTTCATCATCGGTAAAGCGCTGTAAAAATTGCAGGCGAGTTACGCGGGCAGCGGTGATGCTATCTTCTGGCTTAACTGCAAATTGCACGGCATTAACTTCGTCAATGGTGCTGAGTGCGTTAATTTCAGCTTCGATGCGGTTACCTGCTCGGCGCAAGGATTCACGCTCGGTTAATACGTCATTAAGGGTTTCACCGCTTGCACCAAGGGCATCCCGCTCTTTGGCTCGTTCAATGCGCCATGTAAGGGCTTCGATTTGCTCAGTTACCATGGACTTAATTTGCGTGATTTTTTCTGCTTTTTTGCGGGTTAAAGCAGCCGCCACGTCTTGTATTAATGCTGTGCCGTTATAAACCCATTCTTCGGCTTTCGATAAATCAAAACCATCGGGTTCGGCTTGCAGAATATGATTTGCACGGGTGTAATTAACATCGGGCGTAGCCCCGATAATTTGGTTTGTTTGGGTGTTGATAATTAGCATATAGGCTCCTTAATCCATAACCACATAGCGTAGGGTGACGGTGTAGGAAGCATTTCCCGACGTACCATCTAAGCAAGTGAGGTTATTCACCGCCATGATGTTTTTAAAGCGGCTGGTGGTGTAGCGAATACCAGTAGAATCCGGCCCTGTTGCATCACCCACCGTGCCTTGTTTGGTTGTGAATAGAATGCCTACGTTTGTGGCAGTGGCACTCATCACCACATCGAGTAATAAGCTTTTGCCGCTATCAAATGCTGTGCCGGGCGTAGTTGTCACGTTTGTTGCAGCGCTGGTAACTGCTTTGTTGGCAATCAGCCAATCATAAGCGGTGCTCGATGCAGCAATGGCACCCACGGCAATGTCTGATGCCCATATCGCCCCTTTAGCCACTGCGCTATTAAATACCGCCGCCATCGCGGTGCTGCTGGCAATGACCGCCGCCATCGCGGTGCTGCTGGCTGCTACCGCCGCCATCGCGGTGCTGCTGGCTGCTACCGCCGCCATCGCGGTGCTGCTGGCTGCTACCGCCGCCATCGCGGTGCTGCTGGCTGCTACCGCCGCTGTGCCATTAGGCGCTGAAATTAGTTGCTCAAATGCCGTTAAATTCTCTGGCGTTTGTAGCCAAGTTTCTAGTTCTGCGCCTGTGGGTGTGGGTGTGCTTGCTAGTAAGTATTGCAGGGCAACGGGTGAGCCGTTGAGTAGCTCAAAGTGTTTGTAGGCTCGAACAATTTCGGCATAGGTGGGGGCGATTAGGGCGGTGCTCATGGGGTTGTCTCCGTGGCGGTGATGCCGGTGAGTTGGCCTGTGGCATCAAAGGCATAGGTTTCGGTGCGGGTGGTGCCGTTAAACGCGATGGCAAGCTGGCTTATGCGCCCGCTGGCATCGTAGCTTGCGGTGGTAACGCGGCTGCCTGTGGGCAGGGTTTCTGTGATGGTTGCTACGCGGCCGGCCGCATCGAAGGTGAATGCGCTTTGGGTGGGTGGGGCCGTGGCCTCGGTGATGGCCTCTTGCCGGGCGGTTTGCTCGGCGGTGATGGCCTCGGTGAGTTGCGTTGGGGTAACTAAATCGCCCACGCTTTCGATGCTGGCGATGAGTTCATCGCGGCGCTGGGTTAAGCCATCGAGCTGATCTTTTAGGGTGGCGAGCGCGGGGCCTAACAGGGTATCGATGCGGGTAAGGCCAAAGCGGCTTAAATCATCGATAACGGCTTGTAAATCGGCGCGTTGATCTTCGATTTTGGCCACGCGGCCATCGATGTCGCTGAGTACGGGGTTAAAGTAATCGGCGGCGAGTGGGGTTACGCCATCGCGCATGCGGTAGGCTTCAAAGCGGGTGGGCATGGCGCGGCTCCTTATGGCTTTGATTGCAATATGGGTTGCAAGATAAGTTACAGGGCAAGGTCATAGCGCTCGGCCACATGCCATGGGTTGGCAGCGGTGTTGCCGCTGCCCTCGATGCGGATGGCATAGGCGGTGGCTGCTGTGGCGGGGGTAAAGCGGAACTCGCGCCATAAGGATCG
>JBFXIU010000441.1:0-2738 GCA_050175615.1 Porticoccaceae bacterium
TGCACAAAGTTCAGCCTACGCACGTTGTACATCTGGCCGGTATCGCTTTTGTGGGACACGGCAAGCCTGATGATTTCTATCGCGTTAACTTGTTCGGCACGCTTAACCTTTTGTCGGTGCTTGTGGAACTTCCGAATCCTCCCCGCGTACTGATAGCCAGTTCGGCCAATATTTACGGCACGCCGAATGTCGAAGTTATTGATGAATCGGTGTGTCCTGCACCCGTAAATCATTATGCGACCAGTAAGTTGGCGATGGAGCACATGGTGCACACCTACTTCGAGCGGTGTTCGATAGTGATTTGCCGTCCGTTTAACTATACGGGCGTCGGACAAACCGAGCAGTTCCTGATTCCGAAAATTGTTGGGCATTTCAAGCGTAAGGCGCCTGTGATTGAATTGGGCAACCTTGATGTGAGTCGAGATTTTTCTGATGTTCGGGATACGGTCGATGCCTATGTGGCATTGTTGGAATCCGACGCTCACTCTCAGGCCGTGAATGTCTGCAGTGGCCGAGCCATTGCCTTGCGAACCATCCTGGGCGAAGTAGGGCGGTTGGCCGGGTATGAAATCGAGGTGAGAGTGAATCCCGCCTTTGTCCGAGCAAATGAAATTCCTGTGCTACGTGGAAGCCGTACTAGACTGGAGTCGTTAGTGAATTGTTCTAAGCCTAAGCGGTTGGAAGAAACGCTGGCATGGATGTTTGAGCAGGAGTGCGCCGAATGCGTGTAGGTTTTGGTGCGAGTGTTTGGGTTCAGGGTTTAGAGCGTAATCACTTGGATGGTATTGGTGTTTACTCTAAAAATCTTTGGCAGAATTTGTCGGCAAACAAGGAGTGTGATCTGCGAGCATTACGCTTTGGCACCTGTGATGTCCCATTGGATCAAGCTCCATCACCACTCTCATGTGTCCCAATTGTATTTAATCATCAGGTAGCGATGTCCCTTGTAACAGGGCTGCCTTTCATGCGGTTGGGTTCTTTTGAGCGTGCGATTGATGTATTTCACGCGACAGACCATCACATTCCGAAATTACGTTCAGTTCCGGTTGTCGCCACTCTGATGGATGCAATTCCATTCGTTCATCCCGAGTGGGTTTCGCAGAAATTGCGATCATTTAAGAATTTTGCGTTCAAACGTTCTGCGCATTGGGCTGAGCGAATAATTACAATTTCCGAATACAGTAAACACGATATTTCAGAGCACTTTTCTATTCCTCTTGATCGAATCGACTCGATACCGTTGGGGGTTGACGACGCTTTCTATGCGCGTGTTTCCGCTGAAAATATCGATCAAACGTTAAGCCGCTATCAGATTTCGCGAGGAAGCTTTGTTTTTGTTGGGACGCTTCAGCCTCGGAAAAATGTTAGACGCATTATCCAGGCACATCGCCAGCTTCCGTTAATGATTCGCGAGGCACACCCTTTGTTGATTATCGGGAAGTTTGGTTGGGGTGACCCAGGCATCGCCGATGATCTGCGCTCAATGGAGCAAACGGGGCAAGGGCGTTGGCTGGATGATGTTTCTAATAGCGATCTGCACGCTTTTCTGCAATCGGCTGCAGCATTGGTATACCCCTCTCTCTATGAGGGGTTTGGTTTGCCAATTTTGGAAGGATTTGCTTCTGGGCTGCCTGTCATCAGTTCTAATACCACCTCAATTCCCGAAGTTGCGGGCGACGCCGCGCTGCTTGTCAATCCCGAATCGACTGATGAGATATCTGACGCCATGCAGCGCATTGTTGAGGATAGCGCTCTCGCAGATTCTCTTATCGCCCGAGGTGCTGAACGTGTTAAGGACTTTACTTGGGCGAAATGTGCCGAGCAGACAATGGCTGTTTACAAACAGTTTGGCTAAGGTACAGGCATGACTATTCGTGTTCTGCACTTCGGTAAGTTTGCGTTTGAGCGTGCTGGCGGTATCGAACGTCATGTTGAAGTGTTGGCTCGAGCCCAGGCGGCACAGGGCGCGGATGTCACCGTGCTGGCCTACACTCTGGATGCGGATGCCAAACCCCGTCTAGTTGATGGCATTCAGATCGAGCCAGTCTTCGTGCGTGTCCGTTTTTCCAGCCAACCACTTGCGTTTGGTTTGCTTCTGCGTGCTCGGCAGTTGGCTAGGGAAAAACTCTTCGACGTCGTGCATCAGCATTGGCCTGATCCTTTCGCGCATCTCATTGCCAGCCTGATGCCCGGTCGCCCCACATTGGTGGTGAGTTGGCATAGCGACATAGTGAAACAACGATTCCTCGGCCCGATTTATCGGAAGTTGGCACCCATATTCTTTCGTAAGCCGGATGCGGTGATCGGCGCCACAAAGACGCATATGGCTTCCCCGCAAATTGATATCTTTGCCGATACTGCGCATCGTCATGTGATTCCATATGGAATCGATCCTGCGCCATTCGAATTGACACCGAGCGTCAGCAACTCAGTTGCGGCGCTTCGTGCCCGCTATGCGGGACGCCCCATCGTGTTCGCCTTGGGGCGACATGTTTATTACAAGGGCTTTGATGTGCTGATCCGAGCCATGAGTCGAGTGCCTGCCGTCCTGCTACTTGGTGGCGGCGGGCCGTTGACGCCGGAGCTGACGCAATTGGCCGAACGCCTTTCTACCGAATCTGCGGGACAGGTGGTATTCGTCGGTTCGATACCAGAAGATGAGTTGCCGGTTTACTACCATGCCTGCGATATATTCTGCCTACCCTCGGTGGAAACGACAGAGGCATTTGGTATTGTTC
>JBFXIU010000442.1:0-2736 GCA_050175615.1 Porticoccaceae bacterium
GCAAGGGTGTCGAGGGTCGGCGCATCGGAGCGGTAAGTGACCGTAACATCGACCATGCCACCGGCTGCAACCTGGCCTGGAACAGGCTCAAGCATAAAACCACTGTCGTCCGATGTCAGTTGGCAACTGAATCCTAGCGGGCTGGCGTTTGCATTCTCGAATGACAGGGTTCTCTGCAGCTCGGATTGCAGCGGGTAGATGTACCCCATTTCAAGCGCACCTCTGAAAGGGAGTGGCCAAATGGGCTGAGCCACCAGGGGCGTGATGGTCTCGCCCGAGAGGTCATAGACAAATGCGCCGCCAACATCACTGGAGCAGCTCAGGGTGCCATTAAAGGTGCCGGTATTGGCTGAATCCAGGTTCACCCTCAGGTTGGCATTGCCGCTGGCGGGCACGGTCAGATTACTGGCGACGGAAAGCTCTCCGGTACTGCCGCTGATGCTGCAAGACACACTGGCCGGCGTCAGGTTCGGGTTCTGGAAGTTGATGGTCTGATAAGTGGCACCGGTGGCAGGCCACTGGGTTGGCAGCACAACGAGTGATCCGCTGGCGGGTGTCGCGGTGACGGGGGCGACATAATTACCCTCCAGGGAATAAATGAACTCACCGTTATTGCTGTCGCTGCAGCGTAATGTATCGGTGTATTGCCCAGCTAAAGCGGTGGAAAAACTCACTGTGAATTCTATTGCTTCATCCGGTTGCAGGCTGACATTGACATCACCACCGCTGATAGAAAACGCTTGCCCGTTATCCAGGCTGCACTGAAGTGCGACCGGCTTTTGATTCAAACGGTTATGGAAGCTGAATACCTTTTGACTGGATGGCGTGAGCGGCAAGTAAGGAAATCTCACTGAACCGGTTTGGATGGATGCGGTCAGCGGCATAGGGCCGCCGACAAAATGGCCTGTGGCAATGCCACCACCGCTGATATGAATAAAATCCCGCGTAGGCGTCAGTGGGTCAGAGCGCTCATAAGTCAATCTGTACAGATCCGCTTTACCCGTGTAGAGAAACAGCTCATCCCTGCCAGGATGGGCATCAAGATTGATGGGTTGCGTATCGTTGATAGGAACAACATAACTTCCAATTGCCCCAGGGGCGTTCGCCGTCGCGACATGGATGCGAGCAAGCGTCGTAAAGTTATCCCCACCGGCACGCTCACTGATAAAGGCAAGCTCGCCATCGTACGAAAATGTGAGGCTGTTATAAAAACTGTTGCCCGGTGTTGGAAAAAAAGCACGTGCCCTATACTCATCTTCATCGAAATAGTATTCGTTCGTTTCTTCAGAATAAGGAAGCGAGCTTAGGACACAACCAGACTCTGTTTCAAAGTTCGGATATATATAATTACCACATAACTGATAGAGGTGGCCGTGCAGCCCATCGACGGCAGTACGACGAGGATAAGGGTTTGCGCGAATATTTCTGTGGGCTCCACTGTCGCCAAGGACAAAATTCGGCCTGCCTTGACCTATCAAGGCGTAAGTTTGGGCATCGTAAAACCGGAATCCTTTGAATCTTAAGGCAATCATGATGTGTTTGCTGTCATGCGAAACATCAATATCCACAACTCTGGGCGGATAAACATCGTTATAAGGATCAGGCACTATTATTTCAAAAGAATGTAAAAGTTCGTGAGTTTCGGCATCGATGATGTACAGAAAGTGATCGCGATCAACGGCATAAATTCGTTTGCCATCGGGGCTTGAGGTGACGAACATCAAACCTGCTCGCGCAGCCACCTCGAAATGCGACACTAGCGTATGACTAGAGGTATCGATAACGGTAATTTCGCGGTTATTGTTACCGTCGGCCCCGCTAACGCCGTAGAGATACTTTCCACCGGGGCGTACATGAAGATAGCCCAGGTTTCTGCCAACATCGATCCGTTGAATCTCGGTCATGGTTTCCACATCAACCACAGCCACGGAGTTTCCCGCATTCAGATAGGCGAAGGGCGCTGCATTGGCTGTATTGATTACCAGCAACAGTAGCAGGCTGAAATATCCGATACTGAGCCCCATAATATGCAACAGCCGCTTGCTTATCCGCTGTATAGAAAAAGAAGGTAAGATATTTTTCATGTTAAATTCCATCTCACGTAATGGCGGTACGGTACCAAAAGCCGTAAAACCAAGCGTCCACTGAGCGCTACACATGTTTATTGCGTAGCCGCACTCTGCTCAATGCCAGCATGCCCATAATCCCGGCCAGCAACATCATGGCCCACTGTGGCAGTGTGGGGATTGGAGCGACGTCCTGTGTTATCCATGCCGGGCCACCCGGATCATCGATGATGCCGTTGACACTCAGGTCGCTGTCGCCAGCGTCGCCATCGGTCAGGGTCAGGGTGATGGTGTTGCCATTGATCACGGCCCCGTCGTAGCGGTACCAGTGGTCAGCAGGGTTGTCTGCCGTCGGGCCGTATTTGTAGTAGCGCGTGCCGGCGGGTAGGTCTACCGGGTAGGTCAGCACAACCGTGGCATTGCTGCCCGGCGTGCCATTGGTCAGACGCAGGCTTACGGCACCGTGCGGCAGGGTGACTCTTGGTGGCAAGGCGGTAGCCAGGCTGGCAGCTGTCAGGCTCTGTGCTGCATCAATGTGCCATTCGCTGCCTGCAACGGCTAGGTCCAGTGCTTCGCCGCTGTGCGGGCCTGCGGGCAGTTGCAGTGATAGATCGGTGCGCCGGGCAAGCGCGGTAAAGCTGGCGCTGGTTTCCTGCATGGTCGTGGTTTC
>JBFXIU010000443.1:0-2723 GCA_050175615.1 Porticoccaceae bacterium
GGAATGTTAATCTTTCCGTGGCACCACTGGCAAGATTCATTTTATATATTTGCGGGCTGCCACCCCGATCCGAGGTAAAAATCACTGAACTGCCGTCCGGCGTCCAGTTGGGTTCAGTGTCGATGGCGAAGTGATTGGTCAGGCGGGTAAAGGCGCCAGTGACAAGGTCGTGAATATAAATTTCCGGATTGCCGTCTTTGGACAACACCATCGCCAGCTTGCGACCATCGGGAGACCATGCAGGGGCGCCGTTCAAGCCCTTGAAATTGGTAATTTGCTGACGGCTGGCATCCGCCAGTTTTTGACGAAAGATCGCCGGGCGCCCGGTTTCAAAGGATACATAAACCAGCTCCTTGCCGTCCGGAGACCAACCCGGAGACATCAGGGGTTCAGTGGACTCCAGCATCAGGCGCTCTCTGGCGCCATCGGCGTCAGACACCATCAGTCTGTAGATTTGGCGGCCATCGCCGCCGCGGGCGGCAATCACATAGGCCAGGCGGGTGGAAAAGGCGCCGCGAACACCGGTCAGAGCTTCGTAAATTTTGTCGCTGATATAGTGGGCAATATCCCTGATGCTGTCGTCTCGCCCATGCACCAGTTGGGACAGCACGACTTTTTCGCCGAGAACTTCGGCGAGGCCAAAAGTGACGCGAATGCGACCATCGGCAAGTCTTTCGCTGTTGCCAAACACCAGATACTGGGCGCCGAGAATGCGCCAGTCCCGGTAATAGATTTCGCTCTGGTCTCCAGGGAAAGACAGCATATTGGTTCTGGGAATGGTGCTAAACAGACCGCTGCGCTGCAAATCTGCAGCGACAATGGCGCTGATATCCTCCGGTAAAACACCGCTTTTTTCGGCTATGGGCGCCACCGCAATCACTGTTGGATTGTCGACGCCACTGGTGATTTCGATGGTCAATTCTGCTTGCACATTGACCGCCACTGCCAGCAACAAACCACAAATTCCGTAGAGAATTTTCTCTTTCAACATAGCGCCTTTTTACATCCTCAAATCTTGGGGGTCAAATACAATTCTGATTTTTCGAAAATCACGCTGATAGATTCCAGGGTCAACTTCTCTGAGACGGCTAAATTGCCCCACTTTCTTTACCGCCTGTTCTGCAGAGAGATCAAATGCTGCGTTGCCACTGGATTTGATCGTGCGCACCCCGGTGACCCTGCCAGCAGCACCCAGAAAAATTTCCAGCTCGACAACCATGCCCCGCCGCGCACTCGGGGGGCGGCTCCAGTTTGATGCTATCAGACTGGCCATATAATCAATATAAGTGCCGACCTGAGCCTCAGCCTCCGCATCTTCCAGCATCTCATCCTCCAACGCCAGCGCTTTTGCCAATTCCTGCTGACGGCGCAACTCTTCCTGGCGCTTCCTTTCCGCCTCAGCCTTGGCCTGCTCGGCTTTCTTAAGCTCTTCCTGACGCTTTTTTTCTGCTTCAGCTTTAGCTTGCTGTTCTTTCTTGAGGGCTTCCTGCCGCCTCCTTTCTGCTTCAGCCTTGGCCTGCTGCTCTTTCTTGAGCTGCTCCTGTTTGAGTTGCTCCTGTTTGAGTTGTTCCTGGCGCTTTTGCTCTTCGGCTTTCTTGATGGCGGCCTCATCCACCTTGGGTTCAGGCTTTGGCTGGGGTTTGGGTTTCGCCGCCTGAGCAACCGCCGGTTTCATTTGCAACAACTTGGCCTCTATATAACGGGGCTTTACCGTTTCCCGCGGTTTTTCAGCAGGCACCCAGCCAACAATAATAATTGCCAGCAACAGGGCGTGGAGAAGCCCGCTGACCAACAAACCCGTTGATGCGCCCGTTCTCGAAAAAAACGCCGGAACCCTGAGAGCGTTACTGCTTGACATCTGCAGGCTCTGTAACCAGGCCAACATTGGGAGCGCCGGCTGATTGTAGTACGGTCATCAACTCGACAACCGTGCCGTAGCTCACATTCTTGTCCCCCCATACCAGTACGGGTGTTCCAGGTTTTTGGGCGAGAACTTTGCCGACTTTGTCCTGAATATTGGCAAGAATTTCCTCTTCATTCTTGCCGTTGCCCAGGTCGATATAATAAGTGCCATCGGCTTTTACCGACACAATCAGCGGCTCTTTGTCCTTTTCATCGAGGGGGTTTGAAGGTGCATTGGGCAAATCCACCTTGACCCCCTGCATCAACAGCGGCGCCGTAATCATAAAGACGATCAGTAATACCAGCATGACATCGATGTAGGGAACCACATTGATGTCCGCCACCAGCTTGCGCTTGTTCCTGCCGTTTGAAATAGCCATGGGCGACCTTAGTTTCCTGAGTGGACGCGACGGTGCAGGATGCTGGAAAACTCCTCGGCAAAGGTTTCGTAATTGCTGTAGAGGCGGTCAGCCTGGGCAGAATAGCGGTTGTAGGCAAGCACGGCGGGAATCGCCGCAAACAACCCCATTGCCGTGGCAATCAGAGCTTCGGCAATGCCGGGCGCCACTGTCGCCAAGGTCGCCTGCTGAACATTGGCGAGGCCGCGAAAGGATTGCATAATTCCCCATACGGTGCCGAACAAGCCGATGTAGGGGCTAACCGAAGCGACACTGGCGAGAAAAGGCAGGCTGACATTAAGCTTTTCTTCTTCCCGGGACAGGGCGACCCTCATGGCGCGCTCGGTGCCTTCCATCACCATATCGGGATCAGCGCCCCGCTGCTGTAAAAGGCGGTTAAATTCACGAAACCCACTGCGAAAT
>JBFXIU010000444.1:0-2715 GCA_050175615.1 Porticoccaceae bacterium
AGATTTTTCCGTGATCCCGGTTAGGGGATGAATAAAAACAGGGGTATTCCTGGAGGGGGTGATACGCCGGTCTGTTGCCGGTGATGAATTCTGGATCGTCGGTTCACTGGCTAAACCTGGACGACCGGCCTGCGCGCTTAACAATAAGGGCAGGCAATGGGGTTGATCGAATAGCAGGGGGCTTACCCTGAAGGTCATCAAAGCTCTGCTATGGGTGCCAATGTTAACCCTAACGTTATGAAAAAACAATAAAAAATTGTAACCTTTTGAAGGTGGTGCACATGCGGGCGACAATCCCTTTCGCAGCGGCTGTTTACATAATAGAATTCAGCATCGGTTTCCTTTCCTGGAAGTCGCACCAGTTGCCTGAGTTTTCGCACTGCGATCAAGTGAAAACAGGAAAACGTAGCCGCTAGCAAACTGCTTCTGCGCGGCGATGATCTTTAAGCCTGTTATACCAGGGCAACATAGAACAGCTGAAATAAAGCAGTGGATTTGTAGAGCGGGATGAAGCGAAGGAAAAAATCAATGGCGGGATTAAGCGCAAGGTCGTCTTTCAATGAGTGTTAGCGGTTTCAATCCGACGCAAACGGTGGCCTGGCAAGCATTAAACAGAATGGCAGCCGGCGCTGGACAAATTGACATCAAATCCCTGCTCAGCAAGGATGAATTGCGGGTAAAAAATTACAGTATCGCCTGTGGTGGTCTTTACCTCGACTATTCAAAAAATCTTGTCACAGACGATATCGTTGAGGGTTTGCTGGCGCTTGTCGAGGCTTCACCCCTGAAGCCACAGCGACAAGCGATGTTTCGCGGTGACATTATCAACGCCAGTGAACAGCGCCCCGCATTGCATCCCGCACTCAGACTCAGTGTGCAGGCGGTTGCGGAAACCGGCCTGGAAGCATTGGCCGGCGATATCGCCATTCAAAAACAGCAGATTTTTGCCATTAGCGAAAAAATCCGCAGTGGTCGCTGGCTCGGTGCTACCGGCAAGCCTATCACCCAGATTGTCAATCTGGGTATAGGTGGCTCGGATTTGGGACCAAAGCTTGCCTGCACAGCATTGAAAGAGTTTTCTCACCCCGACATCCATTGCCATTTTGTTTCCAATGTCGATGGCGAAGTTATTCGTTCTACCTTGAAAAAACTCGATCCGGAAACCACCCTGGTTATTATTGCCAGCAAAAGCTTTGCCACCCAGGAAACTTTGCTCAATGCAAGTATGGCGGCTGCCTGGTTCGCTGACGCCATGGCTTTGGATAAGCCTTATCAATCACCCCATTTTATTGCCATAACTGCCGCCCCAGATAAGGCGTTGTCGCTGGGGATACAGGCAGAGAACGTACTTCGGGTTTGGGATTGGGTTGGTGGCCGCTACTCCCTGTGGTCAGCTATTGGCTTATCCATTGCCATTAGCCTGGGTTACGATAATTTTGATGCCCTGCTGGAAGGGGCTAGAACCATGGACGAACATTTTCTCGCCGCGCCCCTGCGGCAAAATATGCCGGTTATTCTGGCTATGCTGGGGATTTGGTATAGCAATTTTCTCAATGCAGAAAGCTATGCGGTGATTCCTTACTGTGAGCGACTGTTTCAACTGCCGTTTTATCTCCAGCAGCTGGATATGGAGAGCAACGGCAAATCTGTAACCGCCAATGGCACCAGTATCGATTACGCTACAGGCCCCATTGTCTGGGGGCTAACAGGAACCAACAGCCAGCACAGCTTTTTCCAGTTACTGCATCAGGGCACCCACCTGATTCCCGTGGATTTTGTCGGTATCGTCGAGGATTCCCTGAGTACCCCAGAACACCATAAAGTTCTGCTCGCCAACATGCTGGCACAGGCTGCTGCCCTGATGGCTGGAAACCGAGCCGACGATCTGCCGGGTTATCGCCGGTGTTCGGGTAATCGCCCTTCAAATATAATTTTGTTAGACCGTCTAACACCCCGCAACCTGGGATCCTTGCTCGCCCTTTATGAGCACAAGATTTTTGTTCAGGGCTGTATCTGGAATATCAATTCTTTTGATCAATGGGGTGTCGAGCTGGGAAAGGTATTAACTGGAAACCTGCTTGATAAAACTGGCAATGGCAACACCTTTGACAGCTCTACCCTGGATTTATTGGCACGGCTTCGCTGCAGCAAATAATGTGAAGGCCAAATAATACATTATCCTCAGTTGCTGCCTTTCAGGGGAGCAATGCACGATCATAAGGTTGAAAGGTGACCAGTTCTCCCGGCTGAAGATGACCTTTTTCACTGGGGATAACGATATAGCCGTTGCTTTCAGTAAAAGAACTCAGAATTCCTGAACCCTGGGCGCCACTGGCGCTGACAACAGCATTACCATCAGTGTCCACGCTGAGTTGGCCGCGAAGAAATTCGGTGCGTCCCGAATGGCGTTTGAAGGCGTGTGCCAATGGCACCCTAAACCCCAGTCGCGGCTTAACCTGTTCCCCGGCCATTTTGCAGAGTGCAGGTATGGCCAGTTGATCCAACGTCACTACCGCCGACACTGGATTGCCGGGAAGACCAAAAAAAATGGGTGGTTCCGTTGGATTTCCTGTGAGCTGATTCAACTGCCCGTAAACAAAGGGCTTTCCAGGTTTAATGGCTACTTTCCAAAAATGGATTTTGCCAATTCTGACCAAGACTTCTTTTATATAGTCGGCGTCACCAACGGACACTCCGCCGGAAGAAATGATGACA
>JBFXIU010000445.1:0-2713 GCA_050175615.1 Porticoccaceae bacterium
CACGAATTACCGCCTTCATCTCATTAAAGTACCGACGATCCATCTCTGTCAGAAAACTTATAAAGTCTTGTTTGTAGCGTTGTTCTGGGCTGGGTGCGTCGGGGTTTACTCCTGACCAGCCCAGGTCGCGGCTGATCTTGCTTAGCTTGTTGGCAATGCGAGTGCTCATCGATGGCGTGGCCGAGTCTGCACCCGATAGGGTCGTGACGGGCAGGGCACTGGCATCGGGATCGTTGCAGTTATTCCAGGCCTTACAGGCGGCGTCCAATGTGCCATAGCGTTGCAGAATCCAGTGTTTCCATTGTTCTTGAAGTACAGGGCTGTATGCTGAGGGAATAGCGTTGCGCCAGGTGTCTGCGTACCAGGCGTCGCCCTGCCATGCAGCCAGCAAGGATGATTCATTGTTGATCTCGACCATGCCCAGGGCAGGGCTAGCCTCCAGACCGAGCAGCTGGATCAGTTCCCGCGCGTAGCGTGCTTGCCGTTCTATCAGGGGAGGATAATAAACATGGATGGGTGTACCCACGGAGCTTGGCTGGTTCTGGCCGTTGTCGAGGTCAGGCAGGCCGTCGATCAGGGGACGAAAGCGATAGCCAACACGCAGATTAAGGTTGATATAAATGCCTTCCGCCGACAATGCCTGAATGAAAGTTTTAAGACGTGAAACGGCCACTTTATTAAAAGTGGGATAGGGACCTTGAGTCAGGATACTGCGTGGCGAGACCGTGCTGTCGTCTGGAAAACTGTCCATATGGTGCAGTCTGACGGCATTGACCCCCAGTTTTCGTAAACGCTTTGCTACTGCCACGGCACGATGGGGCTCGGGGAAGTTGGCTGAAAAGCTCAGGTTGACGCCAAAAAATCGCAGGCGCTTATCATCTGAAGTGTGGGGCAGTTGGTCGGGGCCGACAGTGTAAAAATGCCGATCTTTAACGATCACACGATCAGAGGCTGTCAATGGATGATTAAGTGCGGATTGGTCAGGCGCGCCACCCAGTCTGTCTTCATCCATGCTGAAGCGAAAATAGGCGTCTCCTTGGCTGCTTGTGCTGAAGTTGGTATTTGTTTGCCCATGCACCCACGCGGGGTAACTGACAGGTGCCGCTGCCAGTACTATCCAGACCAGTAGTGCGCTGATTCGTTTCATCAGAGACTCGCTTTTTTAACGCTGCCGGGAGCACTAGCATGTTGCGTGTCCTGGGGGATCATTACTTCAGGGGTGCGTTTTAGCCAGTAAAGCCGGGCCGATACCGTGAGCGATGAAAATATCAACAGGATATTCTGAAACTGAGATCCGCTGAGAAAGTCGGTTTCCGTGACGTTACTGATAGCAATAATCACTAAGAACGAGAGGTGCAGCGCGGCTTCGGGCCGGTCGTATTTCATTAACTGAAGTATGCAGCGCACGTGCCAGAGCAAAAAACCGAGGAAGAGTGTCAGGCCGATGGCTCCCAGTTCATTCATCAGATCCAGATACCCATTATGACCGTGTGCCGGCATCCAGCCGAATTCGTCTGCAATAAATTGGGCAGGGCTGCCCGCTCCCAGCCAGAACGCACCATAGCCTATGCCTGTAATCGGATGTTGCGTAATAGAGTACCCCAGGATGAACCAGATTTCGGTTCTGCCTGTCAGGTCAGTACCCTTGTCGAACAGCGCAGCGACGGGCGCTACCAAGGTGCTCCAGCTAGGTAGCTGGGCGTTTACTACGTAGTAAAAATGTACGCAAAGCGTCACAAACCCGAGGGTGCCGAGAATCAGGACCAGGTTCATATAACGGCCTTCCAGCCAAACCCGATAGTTGTACAGGTATAAGCCGCAAGCCAGGACAGCCAGTACCGTTGCTGTCGAGCTCTTGGTCATGAGCAGCATTAAAAGACAGAAACCAATGGCCAAAGCGCTCACAGCGCGTTTGTCTTTGCGGGTTGTCCATTCGTAAAGCCACAGCAAGGTCGAATAGCTGGCCACACTGCCAAGCAAATTTTTTTGCCAGGTTATGCCCCGCCAGGCGCCACCCAGTGAATAGTCAACCCCTATGCGGGGAACTAAAAGGGCGGTAATGAATGACAGCAAAAGAATTGTTGTGAGCGTCAGCCTTAGCGTGCGTAAAAGCTGGTGCGGTGAGCCAATGGGGGGCGCGATGCAAAGGCCCGCCAGCAACAACCCGCCTAGAATGATAATACGCTTAACGGTCACTAAAGGGTACGGAGACCATAACGCGGAAACAAGGCAATAGACAAACACCAAAACCAGAAATGGGTTGATGCTTTTCAGAGTGGCCAGGCCCGCAGTCCTGTTGATGTAGAACACCCAGGAAGCCAACAGAAACAGCAAGGACAACTGCACCTGTCTGACCAAAGACCCCTCCGAGAAGTCAATGCTCAGGCGTAGAGTGGGATCCAGGTAGGCCAGCGTAGTGGGAACCAACGCAGCCACCATGCTGAAGGCAATCAGTATGTTCACCAGCCATTGGGTTGTGGTGTCGGGCTTGGGTGGTTCGAAAGTCAGGCTTTGCATAAGAGCGTATCAGCCACACAAGATGGCGCTGCCTTACCCGAACCGGGCAGCAAGACGGTTACGCCATTTATGCAGCAGGCTCATGTACCAGGGTGTGGGGTTGCCTGGCCCGTCCAGGTCAGGGTATTCATTAAAAATGCATCCCATGGTCACGCCGCCGGCAGCATGGAACATGCGTTTGGTTCTGCGAATGTCG
>JBFXIU010000446.1:0-2703 GCA_050175615.1 Porticoccaceae bacterium
TTCAGGGTGGTCAAAATGCAGGCGTGAAAAATTGCATGAAACGGTGCGCAGGGGCAGATTACGCAAGCGCCAACTCTGCATGGTCATGCAGACCTGCTCGAAGATATGCATGTCAATGTCCACCACAAGGCCGTTGCGCTCGAACAGCGGGATAAAGCTGCCAGGCATGAGCAGACCGTGAACAGGGTGGTTCCAGCGCACCAATGCCTCGCTTCCGATAATGGCTCCCGTGCGCATATCTACCTTGGCCTGGAACCAGGGCACCAGCTCCCCTTCCTTGAGGGCTGTTTCAAGCCTGCCGTTGAGCTCCTGGTGCAGCAGGGCTTCCTGACGCATGTGTTCGTCATACAGCAGCACGTTGAAGCTGCTGTTTCGTTTGGCTTCGCGCCGCGCGTAGTTGGCAAGGTCCAGCATGACCTGCACGTCGCGGCCTTCTGTACGGTTGACGGTATACGCGCCATAGACCGTGTTGATCCTGTAGGGCATTTCCTGCTGCTGACGCCAGATATCCAGTTTGTCATCCATATGGCACAGACGGGTCTTCAGGTTTTCCCATCCGTCGTAGCTCAGGAGCAGAACGTACATGTCGGCGGAAATTCGCGCGCACAGTTCATTTTCGGCCAGATTGTCGCGCAGGATTTCCGCGTAGGCGCATAGCAGCTGGTCGCCGGTGGAAAAACCGTATTGGTCGTTGATCGTCTTGAACTGGCAGATGTCCCCGAACAGCAGGACATGCCCGTCGGCATCGGCGCTTTTGAGAAGTTGGGTACAGTCCTGCCTGAATTTATAGAGATTGGAAAGGCCCGTGAGCGTGTCGCGGTGGAGCAGCATCTGTATGCGTTTGTTGCTGCTTGATTTGATAGCCAGGTTGATGCCCAGGAGCAGGGTGATGATGAGAGAGACCGCCATGAGGGCGCTGAACGCTCCAAGGGGATACTGGGCAATGAATTCTTTGAGGGTGGTCTCGCGGTTGGGCGCGCTGTGCTTGAGCACAAGGTCGTCAATTTGCTCAATGGGCAAAAACTGCAGGCTTTTATCCATCACGGCAAACAGGCGGCTGTCGGCCTGCCGCGAAATGCCGATCCTGAGGTCATTTTCGTAAGTGTCTACAGGGCTTATGACCAGGCCCGCATAGCGGGAATTCTTGATAAGATAGTTGGCGGTGTAAATGTTGGAATAGGTCACGTCCGCGTTATTGTTGATAAGGGCATCGAAACATTCGGCCAGCGTGCCGTGAAAGCTGATTTTTTTGTCGGGATTGTTTTCGGCCACGTGGGCCGAGAGCAGGTAGCCACGTTGCAGTGCTATGCGCTGCGGGGGGGCCGCGTCGTCGCGTCGGCGGATCTGCGCGGCGGCTGTTCGAAGATAGGGCCGCGTGGTGCGGATTTGCAGTTTTTTGTCCCAGATAAAGCCGCCCGTCAGGGCGCATATGGCATCGATTTCGCCTCCAGTGAGCATGCTCAGGGCACGATCCTGGGGCATGGGAATGAATTTAAATTTAAGACCAGTCATTTGCTGGATTTTTTTGAAAACATCCGCAACAATGCCTGAAAATTCGTGTGTTTCTGGGTGGTTATATGTAAGCGGCGCCCAGGTGGGGTCGTAGGCCACCGTGATCTCGCGGGCTTCACGAAGGAATGTCAGCTCCTCGGACGTAAAAACTTGCAGCTTTGCTATATTGGTTGACAGGTACTTGCCGTAAAGATCTTGTCCGTAAAAAGGATTGCGCAACATAATTTTTTCCAGGCCCGCATTCAGCAGGGCGAGGATTTCGGGCTTGCGCTTGTTGACGGCAATGTAAAAAGGTTCTGGCGAAAATTGTGCGATAACGCGAAAGGGATTGTTTTTGCCAAGGTTGGTGATGCCCACGCCGTCCAGTTCCTTGTCGCGCAGGGCTTGCAGCATGCTTTGCATGTCGATGTAAGGCACCAGCGTCAAGTTCAGGTTGCGATCGCGCATAAAGGCTTCAAGGGCGGGGACGTTCTTGGTGTTGGCCAGAACGCCCACGCGCATGCCGTCCAACGCGGCATAGTCTTCAAAGGTATAGCGCGCGTCATCGTCTCTGACGCTGATGGTCATGAAGGAATTGGCAAGAGGCAGGTTGGGAAAGAGCATCTTTTCGGCGCGTTCTGGCGTAAAAAAGGTGCAGGGCAAAAGGTCTATCTGGTCGTTTTCAAGCATTTCCAGGCTGCGGGTCCAGTTGCCGCAGTCCACAACTTTGTAACGCATGCCAGTGGTTCGGGAAATTTCTTGCAGAAACTCAAAGATGAGCCCCTGGTACTGGCCACTGCGGGCACGAAACATGTAGTCGCCGAATTCAAAAAAACCCACGCGCACAGCCTCTTCCTGGGCGTGGGCGCGCGGGCAGACGCTCGAGTAAAGCAGAATTGAGAGAACCAGCAAAAGGATCCTGAACTGAAACATCTTCATGCGCGCTTTCCTCAGGTTTCGCAGATCATAGGGAAGCGTTTGTCCGATGCCACAGAAGCATACCACCCGCATAGTGGGTTTTGAGCTAGCGGGGGAACTACCCTGTATATAGTATAGTCTATGTTCTCTGGGGTCGCCAGCGATTGGGGCAACAATTACGTAAATCACATCACCCAGGACCAACAATCGCAGCGTGGAGAAAAAGAGGCGGGAATTTGGCTCGCAGACATGGATAGGTGACAAATGATGGATTACTCTACATTGATTGGATTG
>JBFXIU010000447.1:0-2701 GCA_050175615.1 Porticoccaceae bacterium
CCAGCTCCTTTTCGCGCTCCTCGCGCTCGGCCATCTGGCGCAGGTGCCGGTCGGCCGCCGTGCAGTTATCGATGCCGTTTTTTCGCCACGAGGTTAGCACTGCCTCCACATAGGCCGCGCTGGAGATGCCCTTCGCCGCCGCATACGAGGCTGCCAGCAAAATCAAATCGGGTGCGTAGCCCTCCTGCACATACAGCGACGCAAAAACGCTGGTCGGCTTTGGGCCCACCACGCCGCCATACACCCGCTGCAGCTCCGCCAGCATAAACCCCAGCTGCGGGTCGGCCTCTCCGGCGCGCACAGTCTGTTCCACCGTCAGGCGCCGTTTGCGCTGGGGCGTTTGCGCCACCGGCTGTGCCGGCTGGTCCTGCTCTATCAGGCCGGCGCCCTCCCAGTAGGCCAGCGCACGCTCCACCTCGGCCTCTTTCAGGTGCAGCGCGGCGGCTATCTGCCCGGCCTCGGCAGGCCCGGCCGACAGCAGGTACAGCGCCACCCGAAAATGATTCTCCCGCGCGCCGGATGCCGCCAATTTCGAGAAGAGCAGCTGGGGCACCATCACCGCATCGCCCGAAAACCGCCTTGCCTGATACACGGCGCCCCACCTCCCATTAATTTCGCACCTATGTGCTTTAATTGCGCACCGCTGCACAGGTGCGGCCATGGTACCCATTGTATCACAAAACCGGCAGCGGAAAAAGACCTAGCCGCGCCCCGCCGAGGGCGCCCTTCGTCCCCCGGCCAAAAACTTCTCATAACAAGGCCACAAAAAGCACAGGCCCACTTGTGCTTTTGTGTAAAACCCGCTATAATATTAGCGTCGGCGGCGCTTCATTCGCCGGTGCATATGCAGGCGTAGTTTAGTGGTAAAACCTCAGCCTTCCAAGCTGATGTTGGCGGTTCGATTCCGCTCGCCTGCTCCACATAACAACCCTTGTTACTACGTCAATATTTCGTAGTCCGAGGGTTTCTTTTTGCCTCAAATCATATTATCTCATCCCCGCAAACACCGGCAAAACCCGATGAGGGATGTGGGACGAGGTGTGGGACAAAAGTTTTCATCCTCTTCACTCCCCACCCCTTTTTGCCCCGGCCAACAGCATCATCAGCGCCATACCCAGCACGCCGCCCATCCATAGCCCTATCACAAAGCCAACCATCTGTATCAGCCCTCCACCTTCTCCCAGCTGTGCACACCGGGGTGCCCGGTGTCGATGGGTCGCTACACCGCCAGCATCCCTTCGCCGCCCGGCCGCTGATACGCCTGTGTTTTGTGCTCCGCCAGCACCAAGAAAATGGTCCCTTTGTGCCGTGTATTCGTTCCCGCCTTTGCTTCAAGCCCGACGGCACACATATCAACTCATCTAAAACAGCCGAGAAGTGAGCTCCAGCATCTGTTTGATCACTCTGAAAAATAGCTTTAAGTTAATTTTTGCCAAAAAAAATATAACTCGCCGGAAACCCATACAGCTTTTCAATGGCCATTACAATGTTCCAATCCGGCACGGTTCTTCCCGCTTCATAATTCTGCAATGTTGCGCGGTTAATTCCCAATTCTCTGGCAGCTTCTTTTTGGTCGAGCCCAGCATTCACCCTAGCTGCACGCAGGCTTATTCGGGGGACATTATCCATATTGGTTTCACCTCCCATATTTATTATACTAGCTATAAGCTAATTATCAAGCATTAAGTTAATTGAATTTTAACTTTTGTTGCATTTATCTAGCTTTATGCTTATAATATATCTTAGCGGAGGTGTCAAATGGATAATGATAAGACTATTGCGCAGCAGGCACGCGATGTGTTTTCGTGCAATTTTGAACACTATCTGGCAGCCAGGGGAAAGACGCAGACTGAAGTTGCCGAACACCTGCATGTCTCGACCGCAACCGTCTCGGATTGGGTAAACGGAAAGAAATATCCACGCGTTGATAAGATGCAGCGACTAGCTGATTACTTGGGGGTGTTGATTTCCGACCTGAGAGATGAAAAATTGCCCCCGACCGAAGCCGAGGGCGAAGCTGCTGAGATTATTCAGTTGTATGATGCCGCACCTCCAGAAATGAAGAGGGCGGCTCTGGAGTTTCTAAGAGCAGCTTCACGTCTGCCCAAAGAAGAGGTTAATTGAGCAACAACTCAATAAAGACTACTCGCTCAGCTGCTGGATATTCATACTCATTCACTATTCTGCCCTCCCCGTCCGTTATTGCCTCATGGGGTCAGAATAGCACAACAGACGAAGAGCGTCTATTGACCATAGTAAACAAACATTAGTTTTTAAAATTTGCAAAGTTCTACTTGACCCAGATGTTGTTTTCCTACCAATCCGCTTCTTCCACATGTTGTAGATTGCGCTTTCTGCGATAATGATAAATAAATATGATTGTTCGTTGGCCCTCGCTAAAGTGCGCTAGGCAGGAAGCCATGAAATGCCAAAAAGGGTGTCTCCTATGAAAAAACTGTTCCGTCTATTCCTCGCGGGGCTGCTTTTCTGTGTGATATTGGCCCCGTTCTCTGTACACGCTGCGGCGGATGTGACCAGCGTCAAGTTTGCCCAGAAGAGCATTAGGCTTGTTAAGGGCGCAAGCGTCACGCTCGGCGTGGCCGCGTACACCACCGACGGCTCCAAGGCGCCGCTCACCTTCACCAGCAGCAAGCCCAAAGTCGCGAAGGTCTCTGCAAAGGGAAAGATAACCGCCCGCAAG
>JBFXIU010000448.1:0-2697 GCA_050175615.1 Porticoccaceae bacterium
ACGCCCATTGCCTGCCGGTCCTTTGAGGCCCGAACACCATATCCGCCTGGATTAGGCGATCGAATACCTGTTGGGAGACCTGTTCTGATGCATGACACACCTAAATGGCAACGCCCTATCGAGCTACCGCCCGAAGCGATGGCAGCCGATCCGGCCGAACATCCCCCGCACCAGCCAGCCCGCGATATCCCGCTGGACAAGACCCAGACTGTTGAAGATGACACCTCTTTGGAGCTACCTCCCTCGCCACCTCAGAGCAATGTACGCAGTAGAGGTTGGTCAGTGCCCCTGTTGGGAACGTTGGTCGTTTTGGCAATCGGTGCCGAGTTGTACCGACTGATCAGCTGGAGCATATCCATTCACCCTCTGCTGGGCGGTGCCTTCAGCTTGCTGACGCTGCTACTGATACTTGTGGTCGGTATCGAAATCAGGCGAGGCCTCAGAGGCAGCCGCCAATTGCGACAAGTACAAGGTCTGCAGCAGCAGGCTGAAGCCCTGCTGCAACAGGCCAGTCATGGCGACAGCACAGCACTGCTGCATCAACTGGAGCAGCGCTACCACCACACGGTACTGAAGAACGAGTTACAAGGTGCCATTGCACAGCTCGACAGCAGCTACAACGACCGAGAGATTATTCAATACCTGAGCCGACACGCCCTGAATCAGGCCGACCGCGCCGCCCAGCGCTGTGTACAACGCTACAGTGTGGAATCGGGTGTCATGGTCGCCCTAAGCCCCTGGGCCAGTTTCGACATGCTGCTGGTTGCCTGGCGCAACCTGCGCATGATTCGTGAAATCGCCACCCTCTATGGCATCGCGCCGGGGCTGCTGACCCAAGGCAAATTATTGAAGCAGGTTCTGCAAAACCTGGCATTTGCCGGCGCCAGTGAAGTGGCAATGGATGCGGGCTCTGCGCTGCTGGGCAGCTCTTTGACATCAAGCCTGTCAGCAAGGGCCGGTCAGGGCATCGGTGCAGGCCTTTTCACGGCCCGAACGGGGCTGACGGCCATCAAACTGTGCCGCCCCCTGCCCGAGCAGGATCAACCCAAAGGGCTGTTGCAACAAATATCCAAGGGAATTGTGCATAAACTGAGTGGTCGAAAGAACTGAATGCAAGCTTAATTTCATCAATATGTCCGTACCATCTCTTGTGTAAACACGCTAAAGTATGGCGTAAAACGCTTGAGCACACGGATAAGTCAATGGCATTAATCACATTTTCTTCAAACGATTACGCCGAACATGAGCGCCTTGAAGTCTCAAAAGATGTCTATGCCGCAATGGCCAACATCGAAGTTGATGTTGCAAAAGACCAAATACCTTCAATTGAAACACGTATCCGGTTACTGCCGGGTGTGACCATCGCGCTGGTAAGAACATCTTCCCTGATTGTGCACCGGCGCAAGCAAGAGCTACAGGATGGAAACGACGACTTTTCTCTGTTGATCAACCCGGCGAACCATTCTCACTGGATATCCGATCTGCCCCGTGTGGGCGAGTTAAAAGGTGGCCCCGGTACAGGTTGCTTTGCATTCAATGACCGACCGGGGAAAATCATTTTCCCTTCCACAACGACACATATGCTCAACCTCAGCTTTTCCCGATCATTGCTGGGCCAGCTGGTATTCGATCTGGAAAGCGCCAAAAACCCTTCACGTCTGGTCCAAGAACCCTTAATGCACTTGGTCAGACGCGCACTCGAACTCACGCGAAGCGATGATACCCTGGCGGATAATCCCGTTATTGAAACCAATCACCTGCTTGATCTCGCCACCCTCGCAACCGGTGCACGGGGTGATTGCGCCATACAAGCGAGCCAAAGAGGCCTTGCACTTGCACGCCTGAGAGCGATCAAAGCCGATATACGGGCGCACGCATGGCGTGGTGACCTCAACCTTGGCTGGATAGCCAGGCGCCATGGCGTATCGCCCAGTTATGTGCGTGCCATGTTTGAACGCAACGGACAAAGTTTTTCGGACTATCTGCTTGAACAACGGCTGCAACGCGTATTTGCCCGATTGAACAACCCCGCCTACTACAGCTGTAGCATCGCCAACATTGCCTACGATGCGGGCTTCAACAACCTGTCCTGGTTTTACCGCGCATTCAAACGATTTTATGAACACAATCCGTCTGATATCAGAGCCAGTGAGATCTGATACAGCAGCCAAGACCCCGTAAATGCTGCCGTTGTGGCCGCCATATTCGAGTGTTGTAGCGCTCAGTGGACGCTGATTGCCCCCACTTTTTGTTAGTTTTCGCCCAGAACAAAGCGGAGACAACAACATGCCAGCACCCGAGCACAGAACCCTATCCACCAAAAGCCGATTTTTCAGCCACAGGACTCTATCACTGGCGCGTTGGCTTACCCTGCTGAGCGCCTGCACCGCTCCACTGCTGGCACAGGCGCAGAACTGCCCCACAGGCGTTAACACGGACGATCAATACATTCTGGGCGAGGCCGATGGCGCCGCCAGCGCCATGCACTGGCTCACCGGCCTAGTGTGGAAGCGCTGCCTCGAGGGCCAGACGTTCGAGAGCGGCCAATGTACCGGCAGCAGGCCGGCGAAAACCTGGAACACCTTGGCCGAAACGGACCGTCTGCTGCCCAAATCCTTCACGAATCAAACCAGCTGGGGCATCGGGGCCGGTTTCAGCCAGAACCTGCTGGAGAGCGGCGGTTGGCGCATGGCGTAC
>JBFXIU010000449.1:0-2689 GCA_050175615.1 Porticoccaceae bacterium
CATTCCGGTCGTGACCCAGGCCGACCGGGCCACACAAAAAGTCGAGCAACTGCGCGACAGGGTTCAGGCCGAGCAGCAGATCTACAACCTGCTCAGCGAAAAAAAGCGCACCCAGCCCTCCGCCCTGTTGCTGCTCGATGAACTCACCCGCCTGCTGCCCAAAGACACCTGGGTGCAGCAGCTCAACCTCAATGGCAACACCCTGCAGATCCAGGGCGACACCGGTTCCGCCTCCAAGCTCATCGGTCTGATCGAAAATTCCCGCGTGCTCAGCGGCGCCAACTTCACCGCTCCGCTGACCAAAGGCGCTGGCGAAAACACCGAGCATTTCCAGCTCAGCATGCAGGTCGATACCACTTCCCTCGTGCCCAGCGAAGCGCAACTCAAAGCGCAGCCCGCGCAAACGCCGCTGCCTCAGCGCGCCGCGTCACAGCCCGCCAAGCCCCAGGCGCCAGCCAGTTCCGCCGCCTCGGCGCCCACTACGGCAGCGAGCGCTGCCAGGCCTTCCGCTGCCAGCGCACCCAAGCCGGTTTCCGCTGCATCGAATCCCAAATGAATCTCACCCTGACCCCCATGACGCCCGGGCAAAGCCGCGCCCTGGCCGTGCTCCTGCTGCTGGCCGTCTTGTGCGCAGTTGCTGCCGCCATCGCCATTCCCGCCCTGCAGTTGAACGCCCGCTATCAGTCCGCCATCGATCAACGCGTCGATCGCCTGACCCGCGAGCAGCGCATCATTTCCATGGCGCCCAAACTGCAGCAGCAGATGCTCGAACTCCAGCGTCTCAACCCCTCTCGGTTCTACCTGCGCAACCCCAACCCTGTTCTTGCCGCAGCCGAGATCCAGGAAAACGCCAAGCGTTTGATCGACGCCAATGGCGGCAAGCTTCTCAGTATGAACATCCTCCCCCCCAAGGATGAAGACCCACTCACCCGCGTCGGCATCAACGTGCAGCTCACCGGCGGGCTCGACGGCGTGGAAAAGCTGCTCTACCAGCTCGAAACCGCTACGCCCTATCTATTCATCAACAACCTCAGCATCCGCGCCATCAACGCCTATCTTCCCCGCAACAGCGCTGTGCCCCCCTTGCAACTGCAGGTGCAGTTCGACCTCACCGGCTATGTGCGTAAAAAGGAGGCAGCATGAGTGCGCTGCATTTCACCGGACAAAAGCAACTGAGCGCCACCCTGCTCGTCATGGCCGCTGCCTTGGTGTCCCTCCTGATCTATGAAGGGCAGCAGGGCGTCGCGCTGCGAGACAGCGTGCTGGCGCTCAACACCCGCCAGGCCGCCACCCCGCCCGCCTTGAACCTCCAGGCGCCCTTTCAACTGCGCCCACTGGCCAGTTATGCACAGATCACCGAACAACCGCTGTTCGTCTCCTCCCGCACCCCTGCCGAATCCAAAGTGGCTGCAGCAGCTCCTCCGCCCGAGTCGTTCCAGCTCACCGGCATTGCTCAATCCGCCCAAGAATCCGTCGTGCTCTTGCGCAACACCAAAACCGGCAAAACCGAGCGCCTGAAAACAGGAGAAAAAGCCAAGGACGGCCTGGCGCTGGATTCCGTCAAATCAAATGGCGCGACCCTCGATCAGAACGGACAGAAAGTCACGCTCGATCTCGATGTCGCCTTGAGCGGCAACCGTGTGGCGACTCCGCCGCTACCACCCCGGCCAACTTCGACAGGTTCCGCCGCCAAAGCGGCCGTTACACCGCCGCAAAACTCAGCGCGGGCAAGCGCTGGTCCAGCCCAGCCCGCGGTCGATCCAGGCCTGGAACAACTCAATCTGCAGCGAGCGAAAATGGGACTGGCTCCCTGCACACCCGATGGAAAGTGCCCACCTTGAGAGTCAAATGAACCGAATCGAAAAAGTCATCAAGTACATTGACAAAAAAATGAAGGGCATTGAAATTGCCCCGTGGCATACGCCACTCGCCCCCAAGCGCGACGGCTGGAACTGCTTATCACTCGATTTGTTTTCGCTCGATGAACTGCGGCAAAAAAATC
Source organism: Porticoccaceae bacterium (assembly GCA_050175615.1). Lineage (GTDB taxonomy): Bacteria > Pseudomonadota > Gammaproteobacteria > Pseudomonadales > Porticoccaceae > CAYXXZ01. Next base: position 2,003 of record JBFXIU010000449.1, read on the forward strand.
AAAACGACGAAAATTTGTCGAATGATCTCATTGAAAATATAGAAGAGGTGGATGTTGTAGGGTCGGCTTCGGATATTGAAGAGCTGATTGCTGCGCGCGATGGACTGGGTACTTTTGATTACATCATTTCCTCGCATAATTTTGAGCATTTACCCAACCCGATCAAGTTCTTGCAGGGCGCAGCCAAGGTGCTGAAGGAAAACGGTATCTTATCGATGGCCATTCCCGATAAGCGGGGTTGTTTTGATTATTTTCGCCCGCATTCTATTACCGCAGATTTCCTGGCCGCTTATGCAGAAGATAGGGTGATGCCTACTGTGACGCAGATTTTTGCGCATGGCTCGCTGAATGCGAGGTATGGCTCAAATCTGGCTTTTTTGCAGACTGGCAATCCCAGGGGGGTTCAGGTGGATAAAAATCTGATGCTTCACTATAAAAATTGGGTGGAGAGGTCAAAAAATAAACCGACAGAATGTGCAGATACTCACTGCCATGTTTTTACGCCTTCTTCATTTTATTTGATCATGATTGAGTTGCAATTTCTCGGACTCATGCCATTTCATGTCATCGAAATCGAGCAGACGGGAGGAGTTGAGTTTTATGTGCACATGAGAAAAATGCCTCAGTCTTTCAAACCGCCGGAGGATCAGTTCTATTTGTTCAGGCAGCAGCTTTTGCATCAGATTG
>JBFXIU010000450.1:0-2680 GCA_050175615.1 Porticoccaceae bacterium
GTCAGTTTATTGGTTTCAATCACCTTCTTGATAAAGGTATCCGTGATACCGAAACATTTGCAGACCAGCGTCCCCTCATAGTCGGGATAAGCATGGCCGTGATCATGCTCGGCATCATGTTCAGGCACCTCAAGGCCACGGTACTTGAATATCGCCACCTCCAGCGCCTCTTGCCCCATTACCGAGCAATGCATCTTCTCTTCCGGCAGGCCGCCCAAAAACTCGGCAATATCCTGGTTACTGACCGCCAGGGCCTCGTCCAGGGTCTTGCCCTTGACCATCTCGGTCAGAGCCGAGGAAGAAGCGATCGCGCTGGCACAACCAAAGGTCTGAAACTTGGCATCCACGATCTTGTCCTTCTGCTCATCCAGCTTCAGATAGAGCTTCAAGGCGTCGCCACAGGCCAGACTACCGACCTCGCCGACGGCATCAGCGTCAGGTATCTCTCCCACATTCCTGGGATTCAAAAAATGATCTTTTACTATTGGTGTGTAGTCCCACATGGTACTTCCTCCAGTTGGTAACAATGCTGTTCATGGTAAAACGCAAACACAACACATGTACCTATTAAAAGTAAAAACGTTTGATCTGCCACAAACCAGTCAACCCTACCCCAGAATAAACTGCTTGCCGGCGCCCATTACCTCAGCCAAACGAGCCTCGTTGGCGGCCTCTCCGTACAGCCTCACCACCGGTTCGGTGCCGGACTTGCGGAACAAGAGCCAGGCCCCATCCTCAAGCAACAACTTCACGCCATCCATCGTTACAACATTGACAACCCTACTGCCTGCTATTTCACCAGGGATCGCTGCAACCTTTTGCGGATAGGCCCGCTCAAGCTCCTGAGAAAGCCGCAGGTTATCACGGCGGGTAATAAAACGGCCCACCTCCCCATAGAGACGCTCTAGCAATTCTCGTACCGTCTTACCTTCACGTGCCACCATTTCAGCCACCAGGAAACAGGCCAAAATGCCGTCCTTCTCCGGTACATGTCCCTTAATGGTCAACCCTGCACTTTCCTCACCGCCAATCACGATCTTGTCCTGACTGATCAGATCGCCGATGTACTTAAACCCTACCGGCGTCTCGTACACCGGCACCCCGTGTTTTTTGGCCACGGCATCAACAAAGTGCGAGGTTGCGACACTGCGCGCCACACCGCCACTCAACTTACGAACCCGGATCAGGTAGTCAAGCAGCAGCGCAATGATGTAGTTGGGCTCAATATAGCTGCCATCGGCATCCAGAATACCGAATCGGTCGGCGTCACCATCGGTAGCCAACCCCAGCCGGATGGTGGGATCGTTTCTCACCAAGCTGATAAAGTCCGGAATATGGGCTTCAGACGGCTCTGGCGGCTGACCGCCAAAGTACGGGTCGAGCTGGTCATTAATAATGGTGTAAGGAATAGCACGTTCTTTGAGCGGCTGGTCCAGATAGCCCCGGGCCGTACCATACAGAGGGTTTAACCCCAGCTTCCCGATACCCTTCAAGGCATCGAAATCCACCTTCTGTTCCAAGGCGGCCAGATAGGCCGGCCGGGGATCGATAGTTTCCACAAGGCCGCAAGACTTTGCTTCAGTAAGCGGAATCTCACGATAGCAAACCTCACCCAACATCTGGTTGGCCCGCTGTTCGATATCCTTGGTGGTCTCCGGCAAAGCCGGCCCGCCCCAGGCTGGTGAAAATTTGATCCCGTTGTACTCTGGCGGATTGTGGCTGGCAGTAAAATTGATGCCGCCAGCAGCGCCACGCCGAAGAATCTCAAAAGAAATCACCGGCGTGGGCACATCCCGGCCACACAAAAAAACCTTGATGCCGGCACCCGCCAGCACCCCGGCCGCTTCTTCGACGAACCTGCTTCCCATGAAGCGTGTGTCGCGGCCGATCACAACTCCTTTATCAGCCTCTCCTGCTGCCCGCAGGTGATCAGCGATGGCCTGAGTTACGGTCTTGACATTATCAAACGTAAAATCCTCGCAAAGAATCCCCCGCCATCCCGATGTGCCAAAGGTGATGTGACTCATGCCGCCTCCTGAAAACATAATAGGACAGCTTTTATCTTTAAAGACTAATACAGCATGACGGCGCCGTCAAGACAAACAGATGGCTCAAAACAGTTCGCCGGTCACCACTGCAAACTCTTTTTGATGTTGACTTTTTCTTTTCGAAATTGCTACAGTTTACTTCTGTCTTAGCTGAATCATATCGGAGGAGGAAGAAGGAATGCAGTGTCAAACCGTACTTGCAGGTACCGAGTGTACCTTTTGGGGTAAACAAGGGTGTGTATTTCCCGAAGGATCCTGTCAGACCATTGTTGAAAATTGTGAAGGCTGTGAGCGGATCGTCACCGGCACCATCGGTCAGGTGTGTGGCGCCTACCCCGCACCGGCCAAAAAATGGGCCAACGGCATCTGCAACTTCGCCACCCACGTCAAGGTTGAAATCAAGATTGAAGACCTCAAGGTTAACCCCCTCAAGGCCTCTAAAAAGGCTTCGGGCGGCGGTAAAAAGAAGTAAGCAAACCCGACAGCAGATGTGTACCATTCAGGGGGAGCCAATCATGGCTCCCCTTTTTTTATCAGGGAGAAAACCCAACCATGTCCTTTGACAGCCTTACCTGCCCTGAGTGTGGCACTTCGGTTCGCCGTTATCGCAACCCGATTCCTACCGTGGATAT
>JBFXIU010000451.1:0-2678 GCA_050175615.1 Porticoccaceae bacterium
GTGCCGCCTGGAAGGCCTCCCGCGGCAGCTCGCGGGCGCCGAAGCGTACCAGGTGCTCGGTGGTCATCTGGCAGTCGATCAGGGCAATGTCCTTCTGCAGGGCGATCCGGACCAGGGTGGCCAGGGCTACTTTCGAGGCGTTGCTGATCCGGGTGAACATGGATTCGCCAAAGAACACCTGGTCCAGGCAGACGCCGTACAGGCCACCTGCCAGTTGGTCCTTTTGCCAGCATTCGATCGAATGGGCAAAGCCGTACTTGTGCAGCTCCAGATAGGCCTGCTGCATCTCCCTGGTGATCCAGGTACCGTTTTTGTCGCGGCCCAAAGCTGTTGCACAGCCCGCCAGGACCTCGGCAAAGGCGGTATCGGCGGTGACGGTGAAGGTGTCGGCGTTGAGGATGCGTCTGAGTCGCTTGGGAAGATGGAATTCACGGGGAAACAGGACTAGCCGCGGCGCGGGCGACCACCAGAGGAGGGGATCCCCCTCGGAGTACCAGGGAAAGATCCCCTGGCTGTAGGCCATGATCAACCGTTCTGGACTCAGGTCGCCGCCCACGGCGAGGAGGCCGTCTTCCTCGGCAAATTCGGGGGAGGGGAACAGGAGGGCGTCGGTGAGGCGGAAGACGGGCATGGTGGTTCGAGGCGGCTGAGGATGATGATCAGCGGCATCCTACAGCGGAAATCAAAAAAGGCAAGCCTGAGGCTTGCCTTTTTTGATCTGGAATGAAGCTGCCAATCAGCGGTTGACGCGGCGCCGGGTGATGCCTGCCAACCCGACCAGGCCGGTACCGAAGAGCAGCATGGTGGCTGGTTCGGGGACGGGAGCGGCTTCAGCGATGATTTGACTTTGAGCTAACCCATCACGATTAGTAAGGTTAAGTACGGTAACATAGCTGTTGTATTGGTTAGTAACGTAATTGGCTAAATTCAAATTCTCATAAAATGTTTTTGCTTTATTTGTTAAGGATCGGTCATTAACAAGTTCGCCTTCTAGCCACCAAATAACATTTTGTATATCGTTGGCTAATGTATCAGTATGGGTGCCGAAAAATTCATTATTTATATACTTAAACATTATCCATTGGGTTGCATCGCTTAATGGGTCGGGGCTGCCACCAGAAATTCCCCCACCGTAAACATTATCTTCAACGGAACGTATAGTATAAACACCTCCATTGCTAATATACTCATTCCGTTCAACGCAAAAGCTAGTGTAATCGATGGTACCGTCCCCTCCAATATCAAGATAAAATTCTCCGCCACCATTAGCATTTCCAAGGCCAGTTGTAGTGTCAATTTTGACGGATTGGTTAGCTATTGGAAAAGCCATTGATGAGTTTGCAAAAAATAATGCACATGAAATCGCTATTAGAGCAATTTTTGTAAGAGTTATTTTTTTCATTCATTCCTCCAATGTTTTTTTATCTTGCGTGATCCCTGGCAACAGGTTGTTAAAAGGCTATTTGGTAATCGATCATGGGGTAAACCCCAAAAGTATCGGTTATCATCGAACCTGTAAGCGATTGCGGGGTGCCGGAGGTGCAAGGCATCGGCCTGTGCAGGGTACCCCCTGTACGTAAACAGGCCGATAACACCGCAGATTCGGTGCCCCGTGATCGTTTACGCTATTTGTTCTTTGTTAAGCAATAAATGTTCCATTTTGAGGGGCGACGATCTGTATCGTAGCTATTAATTCAGTTTTTTCAATAATCTTAAGGTCGTGTTTTTGGGGTTGGCTTTGTATGGAACTACAGGTGGTTCGATGAGATTTTTCAGGAGTTCGGAAAAATAAAAAGTGGTCTCTTGGTCACGCCCCTTTTTATTGATACACATTATAAATAGCATATAATTGTTTGATGATAGGCTGTGACCATTGACTTATCTTTATTTTACGGCATTATATTAATCGTTGGTTGAAATGATTGCAGGGAAGGCTACTAGATAAATAAGGTGTGCTTCCAATTACCCCCCTGTTTTCCTTCAATAGTCTCAATTTCGCAGAGACGCATGTATCTTAAACATTTCAAGTTACAGCCTCCCCTTTTTTCTGAATTTCCGGATTTGAAGAATTTTTTTTCGGAATTTCGGAGAGAGCAGGTCTGTCAGTCGCTGATTCTTGACATCCTTGCCGGGAAGTCCCTGCTGAAGCTGGTGGGCAAGGAGGGCACAGGGAAAACGCTGATCTGCCGGGTGATTGAAGAACGTCTCCCTGAGTCCTGCCGGGTGGTGCTGCTGGAGAATCCGGTCGGTTCCTTTGAGGAGCTGCTCCGGCTTGTCTGTGCCGATCTGGGCATGGAGCCGAAAAGCACCCATGATCAGATGGATATGTATGCGGAGTTGCAGCGGCTGCTTGCACGGGAAAAGGCCCGGGGCTTGCGGGTGGTGCTCCTGGTCGATGAAGCGGAGAAGCTGTTCCTCGCTGTCCTTGAGCGGTTGGTGCATCATGTCGGCGAGGGGGGCGGTGATCTCCAGCTCACCTTGGTCCTTGTCGGAAGGCCGGGGCTGGATGCCAACCTCGAGCAGATTGCCTCCTTCAGCCCCACCGCGGCCTTTAGTGGCGCCTATGTTCTGGAGGCCCTATCCGAGAGCGAAACCCGCCAGTACCTGCGGTTCCGGGCAGGCGCGGCCGGGATGTCCCGCGAGCAGTTTGCCGAGGTTTTCACCGAGGGGGTGGTGAG
>JBFXIU010000452.1:0-2668 GCA_050175615.1 Porticoccaceae bacterium
GGAACCGGTGACCGGCTGGCTCGCCACGGCCAAGGAACATGCGCAGAAAGTAGAGAATTTCGCAACGTCCAGAGAAAAAGGCCGGATCTACCGGGGCTTCGTGATGCGTGAGATCGGCAAAAAGAAAGGCTGTGTTCGTAAAAATTGTTGTTTTTAACGAGATTCAATCAAAGTCGTTAAATGGCCAGCAATTCGTCCAGATGTTTAGTAACATCAAAGACGTTTGACGTCCTTTTTGCGTAATCCCGGATGTCAGAGATTGTTGTGCGCTTTGGTTTTGAACATGATTTCGTTAAAAATGATCGCATTTGAGATGCTTCGTCCTGATTCTTGATGAGTTCAAGAAATTTGAACCAAGACAGGTAGTTATTCAAATATTTTGTTGCGACCCCGTAGAATTTGCCAATCCAACGCTTAAGGCGTCCGTGATAATTGTTAACGTTTTGAACGTGGTATATTCCGTCAGTTCGGTTATTCTTGCTTACGTTTACTTTCCTGTGATGAATGTTCTTTCTTGTACAGAATTTTTTGTAAACATTCGCTGAGTCTGTACAAAATTCATTCACTTCATCAAGAGAGTTTTTTGCAACGTTATCCATGTGCTTTAGAGACATCTGCCCCATGCAAGCTGTTTTACTAAATACACGACCGGATCTATCTTTTGCGACGAAAACACAAACTTGCTCGCGGCTTATCCCTCGCTTGCTGGCGGCATGACCACGTTTCTTGGGTTTTCGGCGGGTGATATGTTTGTTCCCTTTCTCGGACTCTCGAAAGTATGTCTCATCACCCTCAGCGATCCCAGATAGGCTCGTTCTTTCTTGGACCTGGAGGGCTGTAAGAATCTTATGTCGCCAATAGAATGCAGTTGATAAGTGAATATCTAGAAGGCTTGCTATCTTTCTCAAAGAAAGCCCTTCGATCATGAGTCTGAAATATTCTAGCCACTTATCAGGGTAGCGCGTCCCGGAAATGGGGGTGGCCGTTAAATCATTGGACGACTTGCTACACTCAGAGCACAGGTATCGCTGGCGTGACTTCCCCGCGACGATGTACTTGCCATTACGCCTGAGAGACGTTTGCTTGCAGTGAGGACATACGAGGCCAGTTGCGAATCGTTTTTCACGAATAGCGCTGAAATCATAAGATTTTTCTTCAGAAACCTTGGTGCCGCGTATGGCCAACAAGACTAAGCGCTGGTCGGCTTCGTCCAGCCCCATGAATTCTTGAAACACTTCTTGCCATGACATGATATTCTCCTCCGATTCAGGCGTGGTGCCGATTTCGGGGCTTTTCAAAAATCATGGGATAAATCAACATTTTTTACGAACACAGCCAATGGTTTTGAGGTTCATGGACGCTTCGGTGGAGATGATTCCGAAATTGATTTCCTTTATTTCAGCGGAAACGGTCTGGACGCCGAAAAACGCCAGAAAGATGATCAGGCCACAAAGTTTGCGTAACATTCTGTACTCCTTTGAAGTGCGGATGGTCGTTATGCCGCGGCAGGGGCCGGGGCGGGTTGGTTTTGAGCGGCTTTCGGGAATTGACGCCGGGCGTTGTCCACGGCCGGGGCGAAAAGCTCTTCGGTTTCGGAGCCGTAAACCCCCTTCAGGAAGGATGGGGTCAGGGCTGTGCTGGGGCCGTCGTAGACGACGCATCCATGACGCAGGGCGATGGTCCGGGGGCAGTAGCGGATGGCGTATTCGACCTGATGCAGCGAGACCACGACGGTGATTTTGTCCTCGCGGTGGATTTGCGCCAGGATGTCCATGACTATGCGGGATGATTCGGGATCAAGGGAGGCGATGGGTTCGTCGGCGAGCAGGACCTTGGCGCGTTGCGTCAGGGCGCGGGCAATGGCCACGCGCTGCTGCTGACCGCCGGACAGGGTCGAAGCCCGCTGCCAGGCCTTGTCCGCCATGCCGACCCGGGCCAGGGATTCCATGGCCAGGCGTCTCTCGGTGGGGGGAAAGAGGTTGGATACGGCTCGCCAGGTGGGCACCCGGCCCAGGGCGCCCATGAGCACGTTGGTCATGACCGAGAGGCGGTCCACCAGGTTGAACTGCTGAAAGATGACGCCGACCTCGGCGCGGACCTGGCGGGCATTCTTGGAGAGTCGCCCGTCGCGCTGCATGATGCGGTTCAGCACTTCGATCTGTCCCCCGCTATCCGTGTCGCAGCACATGAGGCCGCAGATATGGCGCATGAGGGTCGATTTGCCCGAACCGGAAGAGCCGATGAGGGCGACCATCTCGCCGCTCTCCACGGTGGCGCTCACGTTGTCGAGCCCTTTGGTGTTCTTGAATGTCTTGGTCAGTTGCTTGATCTGTATCATGATGTTCCCTCGCGTTTTGCTTTCACTAGGAAGCATCTGTGACGGGAGCGTGTCCGAGCCATGACAAGTCTGTCTCAAATGGTCTAGACAACTTGTTGTTTTGTCTTGTGTTTTGTTTGTGCCGTGGGAATTCCGGCCGCTTGTCGCCAGGGTCTGCACGTGCCCCGTAAGGACGTCCGGGACGGTACCCGCATCTTGCAGACCTTCGCCGGAGTGAAGGTGCGGTTGGAACATATTGAAATATTTCAAAGCGTGGCCAGGGTTGCCCGCGCCCGTGTATTGCTTTAGTTTTTCCGTTTGGCGTGTTTGTTTTTTTCAAGCGTGATCGCG
>JBFXIU010000453.1:0-2647 GCA_050175615.1 Porticoccaceae bacterium
GCTGGGTTTGAGAAAATTTTCGCCGTCGCGGCCGGAAATAATGATGATACCCTTGCCGCCGCTGCCCCGCAGCGGTTACACCGCAAAGCCTTCGAGGGGGTTGAGCAGGGCGCCGAGGTCGTTTAAATCCCCGGTATAACGGACAACGCCATACAGCTCCGGCACTCTGATGCCATATCTGCGGGCAGCTTCTTTGGTTTTGAGCTTGTCATCGACGAGGGGAAACAGGTGGCGGGGATTGTAACGGGCGATATAGGCCACATTCCTGGCGTTCATGCCCAGGATTCCCTTTTTCTTCATTTTGGCGATGGTATTGAAAAACATAATGAGGCCTTTACGCGGTCAGGGCTTGGGTTCACAGGCACGGCATGACAATCACAGCGCAATGCCCCATTATTTTTCAATCAAAAAGCGAAAACGTTTGAGCTCGGAGAGGCGGTAGCCGGTGTACTGACCCAGTACCAGGATGATCCCCAGTTCGATAAGCAGTATTTCCGGAAAATTATAAGTAAGGTGTTCCACATAGCGGTTGGTCATCACCAGGTAGGCGATGACTGCAACAATCAGGCTGCCGCCACCCTGTTTGACGACTTCCTTGGGGCCGTCTTCCTCCCAAAGAATCGACATGCGCTCGATGGTCCAGGCAATGATGATCATGGGGAAGAAGGTGATCGTCATTACCTGCTCCAATCCCAGCTTATAGCTGAGAATGCTGAAACCGGCCATAAGAATCACCACGGTGATGACGACTGCGGCGAGGCGCGCCACCATGAGCAGGTCGAGCTTGCTCAGATAGGATCGAATCCAGAGGCCGGCGGCCACCAACGTGACAAGGATGGCTATGCCGGGCAGCAGCTGAGTCTGAATAAAGGCCAGGGCAATCAGTACCGGCATGAACGTGCCCGAGGTTTTGAGGCCAACCAGGACACGAAAAATCACCACCACCAGGGCGCCGATGGGAACCAGTAATAACAATTTAAAAATCGTTTGTTTATCAATGGGCAGGCTGTAGATATTGAAGTCGATCAGCGCAACGTTTTGCGATTTTGCTTCTTTAAGGGCAATGGCTTTGGCGGAAATATCATTGGCGAGTACAGAAAAGCGCACCTGTGAACCAGTGCCGCCAATAACGTCCAGCATGGAGCGGCCGCCCCGCTGCCACATAAAGAAATTCTTCGGAATGCCCCTGGTCGCTGTGCGCGGATCAAAAATTACCCATTTCTGGCCATCAAAGATTTCCACCAGTTCGTCAGCTTTTTGATTGTAGAGGCGATTTTCCAGATAGATGCCCCGCACCATGCGTGCGGAGATGCCTGCATCCGCCAGCAACTTGATGGCGAGCTGAGCCGTGCTCTGGCCGCCGCTGGCCTCGTAGAGGAGCTGGGCGTCCTGGGCAACCTGGCCGACCATCATTTTCAGCAGCTGTTCAGTGAAGCTGGCATTGTCGGCGGACAGGCGGCGGGCATTGCGAATGAGGCCGCTGGCGGCCACTTTTTCAACCGGAGTCCACAGCGGCGGCACGATTTCTTCCGGCTTAGCTTCGCCATCACTGGCGAGTTCTTCAAGTCGTTCCGTGACTTCCATTTTGTAATAGAGGGTTTGCGGCCCTCTGGCAACCTGCCGAGTCCAGGAGGCGCGGCGATGTTCGCCCTCTTCCTGAACACTGAAACCATAACCGGCGGAAGCGAACACTTCGTCGAGCAGTACGTATTGTTGCTGGCTTTCCGGAAGCGCGAGGTTGACGCTTACGGGTTTCCCGGAGGCGTCAAAGGTGAGTTTGGCCTCGATGCTCCACACCTGGCGTTCCGCATTGGGGAAAAGGGGAAAATGGAGAAAAGCGGCTTTGTAAATGGTAAAGCAGAGGCCTGCAACGGCAAAGAGAGTGGCAAAAAGGTAAACCTGTCCCTTGGGTGACATGCAATAACCTGTATTTTGAGTATCTGTTTACAACCTTCCTGGCGGTGACGAGTGGCGGAAAGGTTGCCGTTATTTTGCAATAAATTCCTGGCTGACATCGACGATCGCGTTGTTGCGAAGAAAATTTCTGCCGATGAGTACAGAGTATTCCATATCTGAACGGTCGTTCAGGGAAAGCTCGACCTGTTCGGTCAGGGAACCCAGGCTCATGGTCATCATCACGACCAGGCGGCGGTCAAACTCATTGGTCTCGACCTGGCGAACCTTAACCCGACGCACAACTTCTCGTTCCATGACAATGGGTTTGCCGTCGACGCTGTCGAGTTCAAAGCGCACCCATTTTTCTCCATCCCTTTCAAAGCGAACAATGTTGGTGGCATGGATCGAGTTGCCGGTGGCGCCGGAGTCAATTCTCGCTGTATAGGTGACGCCGGGCGGATCAAAACGCACCTTTTCCACTTCGCCCACGAGCATTTTTCCATCCAGTCTGCTTTCCGGGCATACCGGGCAGGGTTTCGGCTTTGGTTGGGGCGGGCAGGCGGGAGCCGGTTCTGGCTCGGGGCACTGCAAAACAGGCTGCTCCGGAGGTGGTTCTTCAATATCGGCAGGAGTATCGGACAGAGGTTCTTCAACCGGTGTTTCAATAACATCGCTTGGCGGCTGTTGTTCTGGCTGTGTTTGCGGAGGCGGCGTTTGGCATGCTGTCATAAATAAACAGGCAATAAATAAC
>JBFXIU010000454.1:0-2645 GCA_050175615.1 Porticoccaceae bacterium
TTGCGCAGTGCCCGGATCAGCATGAACGCGCCGAGAGCAAACAGGGCAATGATGATGAAATCCATCGGCTTGAGGCCATCAAATGCGCCGCCGAAAAACATGGCCGCCAGCAGACCGCCCGCCGCCAGACCCGCCAAGGGCCCAAGCCATCGGCTGGCACCGCCAGCAGCCGGTGCGGCGGAGCGAGTCGGGGCACTCGCCGGGTTTGTTGGTGTCGTTGCTTGGCGGCTGAAACTTTGCTTTTGTGAGCCAAAGTTAGCACCGCCGCCGATTCGCTTCGCTTCGGCTGTTTGCAGACTAGCGGCAAACAGCACGCTGAGGCTGACCACCATGACAGTGAGAAGAACAGTCAGTTTTTTGGCAAACATTAGAGAACCCTTAAATATGAAACCACTTATTCATTATAATTTGATCAGAACGAGGTTGCACGATAAACCCCGAAATATCGAATAGCCTACATATTTAGTGCGGGCTCAACACATTGCGGATGTAGGGTACCTCGAAAAACCTACTGAACGCGGGCTTGCGCCTGCTTCGCATTAAGCTGGCGTTAGCCCGTTACGGTTTTTCGAGTTGCCCTGTACTTTAATGCACGAAAATGCGCTGCCTCGTTATACTCGAAAGGTGGGGGTGGGCTGTTGTAGCCGGTTTTTCCGGATGGTTATCGAACAAACAGGGTTGCGTCAGAGTGAGTAATTCCCTTTGATGGCCTTCTTCCCGCAAGATGATGACGGTATTCTTGGCCCTCACGTGCGATCCGTTGGTTACTGCGCTTCTTTGATATTGATTGGGGTAATGATGGAATTTCTGAGTGACTACGGGCTATTTCTGGCAAAAACACTGACCTTCGTTTTCGCCGCACTGTTTCTGCTGGCTGGTTTGGCGGCGCTCAGGCAGCGCCAGAAACAAGGCGGTCAGGGCGTGCTGAAAGTCACGGATCTTAGGGAGCGCTTCGAGTCGAATCGCCAGCAACTGGAGCAGCACATCCTGCCTGCCAAACAGTTCAAGTCTGAACAAAAGAAAAGAGAAAAAGAAAGGAAGCAGCTAGAGAAAGAGGGACCAGAACACGAGTTGCGCACCTTCGTATTGAGATTCTCCGGTGACTTGCGCGCGAGCCAGGTCGGCGCTTTGCGTGAGGAGGTGTCTTCGATTCTCTCCGTCGCCCGGCCTGAAATGGATGAAGTTCTGGTCTGCCTTGAAAGTGGCGGCGGTCTGGTTACGGCGTACGGTCTTGCCGCGGCGCAGCTTGCGCGACTTCGCGCTGCGGGTCTGCATTTGACCGTGGCTGTTGATAAAGTCGCAGCCAGCGGTGGCTACATGATGGCGGCTGTGGCGCATAGAATCGTCGCCGCGCCGTTTGCGATTGTCGGGTCAATCGGCGTGGTGGCGCAGATACCCAATATTCATCGTTTGCTCAAGAACCACGATGTCGATATCGAATTGCTCACGGCGGGGCAGTACAAGCGAACTCTGACGATTTTGGGCGAAAATACGCAGGAAGGTCGAGAGAAATTCCAGTCGCAGATCAACGAAACCCATGAATTGTTCAAAGCTTTCTTGCATGAGTATCGCCCCGCTCTTGATCTATCCAAGGTGGCAACCGGTGAATATTGGTTTGGCACCCAAGCCATGGCGCTTGGTTTGGTTGATGAATTGACTACCAGCGATGAGTGGATTGAACGCCAGTTTGCTGAACGCGCGGTCATCGAGGTGCGTAAAATGCCTGCCAACAATTTGCTCAAGAAACTGCAAGGCTCAGCGGAGCAGAGCGCGCATCGGGTGTTGCATCGGTTCTGGGATCAATTGCGCCAAAAATCGACCGATCCGCACGAACAGTTATAGAATCAAACCGCAACTTTCCTCAAAGCAGGTGTGATTATGGATACGGTATTTCATCCCCTCGCCGATTTATTCGCCCAATTGGGCTTGCCCAGTTCAGCGGACGAGATTGATGCGTTCATTGCGCAACATGCGCCACTACCATCAGAGATTGCGCTCGCGGATGCACCTTTCTGGTCAGAAGCGCAGGCCGGTTTTATTCGCGAGTCATTGGAAATGGACGCGGACTGGGCAGAAGCGGTCGATCATCTGGATGCGCGCTTGCGCAACGCAGGATAATCAACCACCCAATAGCGAACGTTTGAGGGATTGGGAGAGCGGCGGCTTGCCGAGCCAAATCCCGAAATAGGTCGCTGCTAGGCGCGCGTTATCGCTTTTAAATACGATCTTGTCATTGAGCCTGAGTGTCAGTTCAGGCTTTTTTTGCGCATTTACCGGTTGCCACGTCAATGTGTATTGATCGCCGGGCGACACGTTTTTCATGCTGGATTGCAATGCATCGACTTGGGGTTTTATCGATTGACGTTCGCTGGGGGTGAGCTGCTTATCCAGGGTTTGCCAACTCGCTTTTTCGATGTCTTTCACGGTAACGGCATGGTGATACTTAAGCACCAGCACTCTCGGTGTTTCCTGTGAAAGAATCTGCGCGGGCTTAATGTTTTCAGGGGCATAGAGCGCGGCATCGTACACATCAAACCAGAGGTACGTTGCCGTGCCTTTCCCGAGCAACGTCAGGTCCGTTTGTCCCAATTGCATTTGTTTTGGCATGGATTTATTGCTCGCAACCACAGGGGTGCTTGCTCCCA
>JBFXIU010000455.1:0-2634 GCA_050175615.1 Porticoccaceae bacterium
GCAGGGGAATGACACGAAGGCGTCGCAGGATCAACGCCTGGCCGCGCTCGAGGAAATAATCAAGGATCTTCATGACGGCGTGGAGTTCAGCCAGTTGCAGGACAAATTCAATAAAACAGTGGGTGATATCACTCCGCAGGAAATTGCCGCTCTGGAGCAGACCCTTGTGAACGAGGGCTTGCCCGAGACGGAAATAAAAAGGATGTGCCATCTGCATGCGGCCCTGTTCCAGAATGCGCTGGAAGGGCAGCAGATGCCGCAGGTTCCACCGGGGCACCCTGTGCACACCTATTTGAAGGAAAATGCTCAGGCAAAAAAGCTTATTGCCGAAATCGGGGAAGCCCTGGGCCCATCCAGGACGCCAACCGACGCCCACTGGCCTTTTGTGCTTAAGCGCCTCAGTTCTCTTGTTCAGGAGCTTGCAGGCATCCAGACCCACTACGTCCGTAAGGAGAATCAGCTCTTCCCCCTGCTTGAAAAGCATGATGTGAGCGCTCCTGGCAAGGTCATGTGGGAAGTGCACGATGACATCCGAGGCAAGTTCCGCCGGGCGCAGGAACTTCTGGCTGACGACAACAGGGTGGAAGGATCTGCGGCTGTGCAGGACCTCATTGATGAAGTTGCTGAAATGGTTAGCAAAGAAGAAAATATTCTTTTGCCCATGTGCCTTCAGTTGCTTACCGAGGAGGACTGGAGCCGCTGCCGCCTGGGTGACGATGAAATCGGCTATTCTTTCGGCGTAACGCCCGAAGGGGAATGGAGCGCGGCTGCTGTCAGCCTTGCCGTAGGCACGGGCCAGTCAGGACTTGTCGATCTTTCCACAGGGCAACTGCCGCGAGAAGTTGTGGACGCCATTCTTTGCAATTTGCCCGTGGATGTGAGCTTTGTGGGCCCGGATGACAGGGTGGCCTACTATTCTGACAGCGCGCACCGTATTTTTCCCAGAAGCGCCGCCGTTATCGGCCGTGAGGTGAAAAACTGCCATCCCCCAAAATCAGTGCACATGGTCACTGAAATTCTGGAAGCCTTTAAAAGGGGAGAGCGTGACAAGGCCGAGTTCTGGCTGGAACTTGGCGGCAAATTTATCCATATTGAGTATCTTGCGCTCAGAAACAAGCAGGGAGCCTATCTGGGCTGCCTTGAAGTGGGGCAAGACGCCACGCACCTGCGCTCCCTGACTGGCCAGAGGCGACTGCTTGAATGGGAATGACGCCAGGGCGTGACATGTGAACGTCTGTACGGGCAGGAGGGTAACTTCCTGCCTTTTTTACGTATGTGTCACCATGGGGAGTCTTGTACGTCAGGATGTGAATGACCGCTTCCCCCAGAACAGGCTCCGCACCCAATGGTGAAAAGACTAGCGTAAACCTCGGTTCTGTGCCATATTCTGAGCGGTTTGAAAAACAGGAACAAGACGCGCACAACGTCCGTTTGCTTGCGGAAGGGAATATATGGAAAAACAGCTGCGAAAGGTCAAAGACAGGTGTTTCCTGTGCGCCTTGGTCGTTTTTTTTCTGGAATGTTGGGTTATTATAAAACTGCATGGCTATCTGAGCGCCCTCGGCTTTGAAAATCGCTCAACACAAATGCTGCTTATAGATTCTATGCTGTATTTTCTTCTCTTTTTTGCAGTGGTGAGCGTGAAGCCCGTTTCCGGCTACTTTTACTCACTGTATTCAAAAAAGCTGCAAAAAAAGACGGAAGCAACGGAATCTGCTGCTCACAGCGGCTAGCGCCATTCAGGAAAAATGGCTCAAGCTACTCGCCTGTAGCCACGCCTGAAGGAAGAATCCTGTTCATCGGCGCTGCTGTGCGGCGTGGCAGGCATCTGCAACCCTTGCTGTACGACGCGTAAAAGCACGATGCCAAGAATTGTGGTCTGAAAATTTGCATGTTTGCCAGTAAAAAACGGCCCCGCAGGAACTTCTTTCCAGCGGGGCCGTTTTGCTTGGTCTAGAGCAGATCAACTTTGAAATGTTTCACATTTCAAAATTTTCATTCAGCCGAAAATGCGATTTTCGGCTGAATCCACGCCACGTTGTGGCGCGCTGCACTCTCGTGCAACGTTAGAGCATTTACACTTTTTCAAAGTTAAAATGCTCTAGGCATGAGACGGAGATGCTACGTCTGCAAAAGTTCAGGCCTGTACCGCAGGTTGTGACGGATGGGAATCATTGGCTCCGTCCTTTCGTATCCATTCCTCAAGGTGGCTGGCAATGTGCTGGCAGACGGCCGCATGTTCTTCCTTGCCTTGCCCCTGCACATACAGCGGTTTAGCGAAGCAATACCGCACGGGCATGCCAGGGCGCATTGGGCCCAGTTCCTTGATCTTGCGCCCTTGGCCCCAGGCGTCAGTCTTCAGCGCGAGGGGAATCACGGGCACCCCCGCCTTGCGCGCCAGTTTGACGCCAATGGAATTGAAGTGCCCCTGATCAAAAATCAGCGACCGCGTACTCTGCGGAAAAACAATAATAGATATTCCTTTTTTCAGGCGTTCAAGGCCGCCCTCAAGCACTGCCGTCAAATCTTCGCGCGGATTGGTGCGCCCGACAACAATGGGGTCGCGTGAACACATGACAGGGCCAAAGAAGGGCATGGTCGTCAAACTTTTTTTGACCACAAAGGTCACGGGAC
>JBFXIU010000456.1:0-2626 GCA_050175615.1 Porticoccaceae bacterium
CCGGCGGGGTGGCAGAGTGGTTATGCAGCGGCCTGCAAAGCCGTCTATGCCGGTTCGATTCCGACCCCCGCCTCCAAATATCTGTAAATCAACAGCTTACAGGATTGGCCCACACTAACGCTGTGGGCTTTTTTTCGTCTTTCGGACATCAATTTGTCCCCGCAATGACCCTGTAGTGACCAAGAATTCCCATTTTCCGGGAGTGCCCCAAGGGCCGCGTCCCATCCGCTCGACGTTACGCCTCCGCAGGTCTGTTTGGGCTTTCTTGCAGCACCATCCGGCACTGGATCAGCGTCGCTCAGTTGGGGGAGTGCAAGGCAACATTTGAGTGCAAAAATAGATACCTACTGAAATCGCAAAAGGGAGCGCAGCTTGATCAAATCGTACGCAGACTACCAAAGGTATCTCGAGGCGGACCGCATCGCTTTGGGGGTGAATTCGCGCTGGGCCTGGCTGTTTGACGAAATTTTTCAATTTCAGCGCTTGCTTAGAAAAGTCGAATTTCTCACAAACTGTGAGAAAAATTTTTTTCGGCGCCGCCTTGCAGTATATCGTTTTCGTAAGCTTTCGATCAAGCTAGGGTTCTCGATACCGATCAATGTTTTTGGCCCAGGCCTTGCAATTTTGCACTACGGCACGATCGTCGTGAATTCCGGGGCAAGAATTGGTTCGAATTGCAGAATTCATACAGGCGTGAATATTGGAGCGCAGCTTGGCAGAGGAAACGAAGTGCCAAGAATAGGACACAATTGTTATATTGCACCAGGGGCAAAAATTTTTGGTGCGATAGAGATTGGGGACAATACAGCAGTGGGCGCCAATGCGGTAGTCAATAAAAGCTTTCCCGAGGGTAATGCAACTATCGGCGGAATTCCTGCGAAGGTCATTTCACAAAAATCGACTAAAGGACTTTTTGTTCATGGAGATTCTCGATTTTGAGAGGCGGGCCGGATCGCGTCATTAAGTATCTTTTTTAAATTTTATGCAGTTTATCTAAATTGGCATTTCATTCAATATGCATGCCCCAATACGTATATTAATGGTAGTTGACGGACGCTATCCTGCAACGGGTGGTGCAGAGATGCAGGCCCGGCTACTTAGTCGGTCATTCGCCGCAGCCGGTCACGACGTGCGCGTTCTGGTGCCGCACCTGGACCGCTCGCTCCCGTTTGCCGATCAGGTCGATGGTATTCCGGTACTAAGATTGGGGTATCCGAAAATAAAGGGACTTGGTGCGATATTACTCAATCTAAATTTTGCGCTCTGGTTGTTGAGGCATCAAGGCGAATTTGATGCTATTCACATTCATATGATGCATAATCTTGCCGGGGCGGCGGGTTGGATCAATCGATGGCTGAAGCCAACTCTTATAGTCAAAGTTTCGGGTGCAGCGGAGTTTCAAGGGGGCATTCTCGACCCAAAATTAATGACAAAGCCTGTTCACCGGATTCTGCGGAGAGGTGCACAGCATCTCGATGCCTATCAATGCATCAGCAAGAGGACGGTGAAGATCATGCTGGAAGCCGGCTTCGCCAAGGAGCGCCTGCATCTTCTGCCGAATGCAGTGGATTTGGTGCGCTTTGCATACAAAGGGACTAGAGATCAGTCTTCACTTCGTGCTGTGTTTGTCGGGCGTCACGTCCCGGTAAAAGGACTGGATGTCTTGCTGGAGTCCTGGGTGAGGGTATCCTTGCAATCACCTGATGCGCACTTGACCCTTGCCGGTGATGGACCAGAGAGAGAAAGGCTGATGACGCTTTCCCGGCAGTTGGGCATTGAGAACAGTGTTTCTTTCCCTGGTTTGGTGCAGGATGTGCCGGCACTTTTGTCCACGCACAATTTGTACGTGCAGGCCTCGCATCAGGAGGGTCTGCCCAATGCGGTTCTCGAGGCGATGGCAAATGGACTGCCAACGGTTGCCACCCAGATCAGTGGTCATGAAGATGTGATCGCTCATTCCGAGACGGGATTGCTTGTTCCGCCAAATCATGCCGATGAGTTGGCGGCGGCGATTAGTCATTTGGCTGAGAACCCAAACTTAAGGCAAGAGATGGGAGCAACTGCCCGGCGATTTGTAGAGCAATACTTTTCTACTGAAGCTGTCATGCAATCGCTTTTAGCTGTCTACACTCAGCCAAGTGCTCCACTGAGCCATCCAATGACTAAGGCAAAAATCAATGCAAATCGGTGAGGATGCCGTGGTTAGGGCAAAGGGTGAAAGGCGTGGAGTACTTGCACGCCTTTTTCAGCATACTTCAAATTATTCGATTGGTAGTGTGCTGGTTATGATGGCCAGCATCATCTCTTTTCCAATTCTCACTCGGATTTTTTCGGTTGCGGAATATGGAACAATGGCATTGGTTACCTCTACGATCCTATTTTTAGTAGGAATAGGAAAACTTGGCTTGCAACACTCGGTGGTACGTTATTACAGCGAGGTTGAGGCGGGGACGAGGAATAATACTGCGACGCAGTTTTTTTCAACTGTCTTGTTTGGGATGGTTGTCGTTGGAATAGTTGTGACCTTGCTCAGTATAGTAGCAATCTATTTTATGCCCACGGCCTGGTTGTCAAATGAGCAAACAAAATACTTGATTATATTGGCGTCGCCATTGATTTTTATCCG
>JBFXIU010000457.1:0-2619 GCA_050175615.1 Porticoccaceae bacterium
GGCCATCTCTGCAAGGCGCTGGACGGTTTCGGCATAGCGTATCTCGCCAGCAAGCCGCTCGCGCGCAGTCTCTACGGCTGGAATAATGGGTGATGGCGTTGTGGTTGGGGCAGCGGCTGTGGCAATGGCAGGCGCAGCTGGGGGCACCGCTGGGGTCACGGCTGGAGGCACAGCTGGGGGCACAGCGGGCGCGGGCGCTTCTTTTATTGCCCGAGCCTTATGCCTTACGCTTTCGGCTATAAGTTCATCTATGATCCTGTCTATTTCTTCATAATCCTTGGCCGTAAGTGGATATTTGCCGTGGCGCGCATGAAATATTTCAGCTGCCTGCTCTGAAAGTTCTGCTCTCGACAAAACCTCTTCTGGCGGTCTTATGCTCTCCTGAGCCTTCTTCAGTTCGTGTAGCGCTGCCACAAGTGCCAGCACCCCTGCCGTAGCTATCACTATGGGGGCTGCTGGGCCAGCGGCGAGGGCGATAAATGCCCCCCCAAGTGTAGATAGTGCATTTATTGTTGCGCTTATCGCCAACAAAAGTGGCCCGCCAGCGGCCAAGGTGCCAGCGAGGGCCAATATTTTCTTCTTGGTATCGTCCGATGCATTACCTATTGCCGTTGCCGCAGAGGCAATAGAGTTTTCAACTTTAGGAATTACTGATTCGGCAATGTTTAATATCTCTTTCCCTAACGGCTCGATAGCGAGCATAACTCTATTTTTAGTCCTCGCCCATTGCTCGGCGAAGCCATCGGTCGCTTTTGTGGTTTGCTGAATCGCACCCTCTGCGTCGCGCAGTGTTGCGATTAGCTGTTCAACGGAAAATCGACCTTCGCGGATTGCAAGCGCCATGTCGGGACCAGCGCGCGAGCCAAACACCTCAATTGCGAGTCGTGTGGCTTCGGTTGTATTCTCGGCATTCTTTATTTCTTCGACAAGAAGCCGGAACGCCTCCCCTGCATCGGTTATGCCTTCGCGCGCCATGCGCCCAAGCCCCATAGACAGCGACCCCATAATGCGCTCGGTGTTAACTCCCTGCTGTTCAAATTGTGCAAGCAACGCAATTGACGATTCGAGATCGAAGCCCATGCCGCGCAGTGCTGCTCCATACTTGTAAAGCTGTGTCGATAGCGTCCCCATCCCTATACCAGTGGACTGGGAGGCCTTGAACAGCACATCCATAAACTTTCCCATCTCTTCGGCAGGCACGGCCCAGTCACGCATTGCTTTGGCCGATTGCGAAACCACGTTGCTTACGTCTTCGCCAAGCAATCGCGCTGCATCTAAGGCCTTTTGAGATATATCCGTCAACGACTTACCCGTAAGGCCAAGGCGCGTATTGTAATCGGCCAATACTTTTGCGGATACATCGAACCCATGCGTAACGCTGCCAGCGAGCTTCTTCCAGTCGTCCTGTAGGCTTTTTAGCGCCCTGCCAGTGGCCCCAGTCCCGCTGGCAATGGCATCCATTGCGTCGTCGATATCGAGGGCGGCCTTGGTTGCCGCAGCACCCATAGCCACGAGGGGCACAGTGAAAGTCTTGGTCATCGTGCTGCCGACCTTCTTGAATTGCGCGCTCAGCTTGTTCATGCTACGATCAATACGCTTCCACGCCCGCTCGAGTTCGCTCAGGTCCGCACCGAAGACATATGTCAATTTCTTTTTAGCCATTCGACTCACCGCCCTCCTGTTGCTGCTTCTTGCGCTTTATCTTATCCTTACAATACTGAAAATACTCGTTTTTACCCATGATTTCGCCGTCTGCCCAATAGCCCACAAGGTCTTCTACTCTTACCGGATGTCTCAGGTTTCCACTTGCGTTCATAAGCCATACTGCATGCTGTGCGCGCTTCAATGATTCTAAGTATTCTCTGTATTTGTAGGCGTAAACGAGGTCGTCAATTTCTCCCCATGTAAGCTCCCATAAATCCTTGTGGGTAAGTCGTAGGGGGCCGAGTGCCGCAAGTATGATGCCCCTGTACGCACGCTCCCAGTCCCCCACTGTCAGTTTTTTGCTTCGTCATCCTTGCCGGCAGCCGTGCCGAACTGTCTCTCGAACGCCGCTACGAGGGCCTTGGTAGCCTCCATTATCGCTTCGCTGTAGGTCCCGCCTTCGGCATCAAGCCAATTGCCAACGATGTCCACGGTCAGCTTTGGGTTGCTCCATAACAGTCCGGCCCATATAAGTTTAACGCCAAGATCAAAGTCTGTCGGGTCGAAGCCACCACCCATGATCTGGGCAGGCGTTTTGCCGGTCTCGCGGATCAACGCCCTTATCGAATTGACAGTATATTTCAGTTCCATATCCTTTCCGTTTATCTTCATGCTATCCCTCCTAAGCGTTAAGCGTCAATGCTTCGTTGCCCTGCACTGATATGGACAAGCCAACTGCATCCTCTGTCGCGCCGGACACGGTCCACGATGTAATATATCCGTCGCCCTCATATCGTTCGGTTATCAGCGCACAAGATGGAGTGCCCGTGGTGCCAGTAAGGCTATTGTTTGTGATCTGCAAGTTGGCCTCTACGTCTAACGGAAATTCGATCACCCAGGCATTGCCTATATCCGGCACAACGGTTACCCCGGTAAGTGTATAGGCCGTGTTAAGTGCCTCTGCTATTTGCGCGG
>JBFXIU010000458.1:0-2618 GCA_050175615.1 Porticoccaceae bacterium
CAGGTAAGCGTCGCGTCCAGCTGTGACGAAAGCCTGCATTTGGTCAACAATTGCAAACCGGACTGCATCATCTTTGATGTTGAGCTGCAGGGCACTTCGGGCACCATCTTGTACAGTCGACTGCGCAGGAATTCGCAAACGCGTGATATTCCGGCCATTGTCTGTACAAACGTGGGGCCGAGGCCCGTCTGCTTTGGAACTGGGGTTCCGGTTTTGAGTAAAAACTGCCCAGGCGATGTGTTGCTGGGCGCTGTTTCTGCCGCTGTAGCCTGTTAGCTCGCCGCCCAACACGGTTTCGCGGTGTTGGGCCAGCATGGCCTTTGCGTGCGGCATGGCTGCGCTGAAATTTTTTTGTTGGCCGGGCAATGGGATCGTTGCCCGGCCAACGGGCATAGGTGCGCCCTTGCAAAGCAGAACTGCGGTCGGCAAAGGACAAAGCGACGCCGTTCTGCTGATTTTGCCTTACTCCAGTTCGTTATGACGGATGTGCGGCGGCACAATGATCATTTCTGCCAGCAGGGGCTTCAAGAAAGACCATTTGATCTTGTGTTCTTCATACACTTCCATCATATCGCGAATGGCGTCCCAGCAGTTATGGCAGGGGGTGATAACCAGTTCAGCGCCAGTGGCCTTGATCTGATCCAGCTTGTTTTTGAGCCCCACATTGCGTTCCTGGCGGTACTTGCCAATGCCGTTAAGGCCGCCCCCGCCGCCGCAACAGAAGTTGTGGTCGCTCTTGGGGTCCATTTCTCTGAAATCTTCAGCAATATAGCTCAGGATTTCACGTGTGGCGCTGCCCAGGCCGTGGTTGCGCACATAGTTGCAAGAGTCTTGCAACGTGCAGGGAACCTTGATTTTCTTCGTGGGATCAATCTTGAGTCTGCCAGTGCGCAGCATTTCGGCCACCCACTCCACATAGTGCATGAAGCGCACCGGCGGATCCCCGCTTTCACGTCCGGCCCAATAAGGGCCTTCAACCACGGTGGCGCGATGGGCATGGCCGCATTCCGTTCCCACAACCACTTTGGGTTTGAGGCGATCCACAGCGGCGTAAATGCGCTTGATATTTTGCGAGCAGCCTTCCCAGTCGCCAGCGAACATGCTTAACGAGGTGTTTTCCCATCCTTCGCGGGGCACCGTCCAGTTGGTGTCGGTCACGCTGAAGAGAATCGCGGCCAGGGCGATGTCTTCAGGATAGTGCTTTACCTCACGGGCGTTAAGAACATACATGACGTCGGCATTTTCTTTTTCCACAGGGATTTCAAGATCAGGCCATTCTTCCTGCTGTTCTTCCACCATCCATTCGCAGGTTTCCAGCCAGTCTTCTTCGGTCACGTCCATCTGCGCGCCGTACACGCGGTGCATGCCGGAACCGATCTTCATTTCCCAGGGAATAAAGCCGTGCTTGAACAGTATGCCGCGCAGGTAACTGAACATGACGCCCGTGTCTATGCCGTGGGGGCAATAGACGCCGCAACGGTTGCAACAGGTGCACTTGCCCCAGGCCGCATCCATGCACTTGATCATGAATTCGGTGTCAACCTTGCCCTTGCGGCGCAACATTTCGCCCAGGGTGGCCTGAATCTTGTACGACGGAATCTGGGTGGGATCATTGTCGCTGGTTCTGTAGAAAAAGCAGCTGTCCGCACACATGGCGCAATGCGCACAGACACTTAGCCATGTGCGGGTGCGCGATTTACAGGTCTGTTCAAGATCGCGGGCCAGGGCTGCCTGGTCCACTTTCATTTCCTTCATCTGGCTATAATATTGCGCCCCGGCCTTGTCCTTCAGCAGTTCAAGAATGCCTTCTTTGGTGGTGACTGGGGTCGGGGTGCAAAGCAATTCGGACATAATCCGCTCCTTTCAGACGAAAAAATAATGATACAGGTTCCCGCTTACCAGGGAAAAGCGCCGCCGCGGGTGGCTCCGCCCCTTTTGATGGCGAAGTCCATGCCGAGCTGGGCACGTGACATAAAGAAGAGAACTATGTGCGAAAGCTTGGTGAAGGGAGCCAGTATAAGGAAAAGCTCACCACTCAGAACGTGCGCCAGCATCCAGCTCTGGTAGGCGGGCATGTCCAGCCGCGCCATAAGCCCGGTGGCAAAGGGCAGAAATGTCAAAAGCAGTACGAGCCAGTCCCCGCCGCTGTTGAGTTGGCGCAGTGCAGGCGAAATCATGCGGCGTATGGCCAGCAGAACGATGGCCACTATGCTCATGACGGAAAAAATGTCGGCCAGTGTGCCGGGCAGCGAAGGCAGTATTATGCCGACATAGCGCTCAAGCAGCACGGTATGGCCAAGCAAAAAGAGCGGAACAAGCACGGCACCGAAGTGCAGAAGAAAAAATAAAACAGCGGCTACGGGCTGTGTTCTCCAGCCGTCGGTTCCACCGGGGATCAGCCATTTGAAGATTGACGCAAAGATGCCTGCGATGGAGCGGTTGGCATGGTACCGGTAGGCCACGCGTTCAAGGCGCCAGTCCAGACCGTTTACGTACCAAAAAACGCGGGCCAGCATGCCGACCACAAAGATCACGAGTGAAATGACAAAAAGGGGTCCGGTAATAAAATCAACCATCTGATTTTGCCTCCTACTTTCTTTCTACCTTGTACGTGACAG
>JBFXIU010000459.1:0-2604 GCA_050175615.1 Porticoccaceae bacterium
AGGGAATAAGTCCGCCAGGGCAGCCTGCGCATACGGTTGCCACGCCAGGAGAACATCTGCTCGTGTGACAGAAGAACTCGCTATCCAGCGAAAAATCGGGCTGTCCTGCGGCGCGATGGCAACCATGACGAGGTGTCTCGAGTCAGCCAGCAGGGATACGCCCTCAGGGTACGGCTCCGGCTTGGGCTGCTGTCCGGTTCCCTGGAGTGCAGCGCTCCCAAGTGTCTGCAACCAATGCCTGGTCCGGGTGAATTCCAGCGGCATCTCAAATGTGCTCAGGAATTTTGGAAGACAGTGCACTTGAACATCCGGCGCAAAAACATGCTGCTTCAATCCTTCGATCAAATGCGATAGTTCCTTCTCGCCGAGTGTTACATCAGGAATGGTGTAGCGGGTCCAGACAAGCATAGGTGCTGTCATCAGTAGACAATCGACAGCATCGCCTGTTCTCGGGTCCTTAAAAGTGGCAAACTCCGTTAGGTACTGCAAACGTTCAAATACCAGCGCGGAACTCTCAGGGTCGATTGTCGTCAGCTCGTTCATAAGCTGTTCAACCTCTCGCTCTTTCTTGCGGTCAAGTAACTTCAGCAGATCCTTGTCAATGACACGAATCCAGTGGTTTTCTTCGTAGAGAGATTCCGAATTCGTGAACGCAAGCGCCGATGCGAGAATCTGTCGCGTTAGTTTTGCGCTTGTAGATTTACCTGGCTTGCTGATGTTTGGTTTGGGCATGGGTCTGAATGGAGCCTTGGGTAAAAACAGGTTGAAACCGGAACATGCGGTTGCGGTGGGCGTCTGCGACGAGAGATGCATGTTGCTGACCGCAATCAGGCGGTCGTCACAGCCTCGCTAATCAAAGCTGCATTTTAACCCTCTCAGTCGGCAGGCGATACGTCTGCGGACCGGGTTTCGCCCCGTTGTTCCGGATTCAGGGTGCTATCTGTCTCTGGTGTTTCGAGCCTTTCAAGAAACATGGCTGCCGTTCGAGCAAGTGTTCGTCCTCCCGGCTCGACGATCCGGATTGTGCGATTCAAACCTTTTCCAATTCGGATGCCCGCCAGCGAGCCATCCTCATGACTCAGTGAAAGATTTGATACAAAGCCCACACCGAGCCCGGCCCGGACTCCTTCTTTCACGCCCTCAACGCCGGCGAGTTCCAGATACTCTGGCAAGGGCAAGTCATGCGACGCAAAACAATCCAGAATCATTCGTCTGACGCCGGAGCCCTGCTCGCGCATCACCAGGAACTCGCTGGCGAGTCGTCTGAGTGTGGTAGCGGGTGAAGTGCAAAGTGGATGATCTCGCCGCACGATCGCCACGACTTCGTCCTGCCGCCAGTCACGGATGCGGTGCTCTGCCAGAGTCTGTTCGACAAGCTCGCCCTCTACAAAAACCAGGTCAAGATCTCCAATCCGTTCCAGTACCTGCTGGCTGTTGCCGGTAAACATCTGCACACTGACACCGGGAAATGTGCGCCGAAAGCCAGCGACCAGGCCGGGCAGGAGGTAACTTGCGGGTGTCGTACTTGCACCGAGACGCAGCAGACCATGCTCGAGTGCCTGGCTGACGCGCTTTAGCTCCCTGGCCTCAAGCATGGCCTGCCGGACACGGAGTGCGATCTCCAGTAACTCCCGACCGGCAGGCGTGAGCTGGATACCTCTTCCGTGTCGATGGTACAGCGGCTCACCAAAAGATTGTTGAAGTGCCTGCAGTTGTCCTGAGACAGCCGGTTGTGACAAATGCAGTTGACGGGCTGCCTGGCTGATGTTGAGTAACTCGGCCACTACGCTGAAAGTGATCAGCTGATCAGGAGTCATGCTCGGTCTCGCATATGGATTGATTCTGGTGATATGAACTAAACATAATAATTATCGATGATTAGTATAAGAAATAACAGCTTTAATTATCGATTGAGATTGCGTATCTTTATAGCCTGAAATTATTTACAAATATTGATATAAGAAGAGAAATGACGACGATTGCGCAGCCTGGTTACCAAGTTTGGCGAGACAGAATCAACGGTGTCTTGTTTGTGGCGCTGATGGCATTTGCGGTCACTCAACTGGCAGGCCTGCCAGCCATCAGAGTGCTAGGCCTGAGTCCTCTGGTTATCGGCATTGTGTGTGGCATGCTTTACGGTAACTTCCTTCGGGGCAGCATGCCGGCAGACTGGTCGGCGGGGGTTCAGTTCACAGCAAAGCGGATTTTGCGGGTGGCTGTGGCGTTTTATGGGTTGAATATCAGCATCCAGCAGATCATCGAAGTGGGTATGCCAGGCGTAGTGGTTTCGATTGGCGTGGCCATCGGGATTCTGGCACTCGGTACCTGGCTGGGTACGCGCTGGCTAGGTCTTGATCGCGACACGTCGATGCTGACGGCTGCGGGGAGTGCGATTTGCGGTGCGGCGGCGGTCCTGGCGTTTGAATCGACACTGCGGTCAGCCCCTCACAAGAGCGCGGTTGCAGTCGCGACTGTTGTTCTGTTTGGCACCATTTCGATGTTTATTTATCCGATCCTTTATCAGGCGGGCTGGCTTCCATGGGAGGGTCAGGCGCTGGGGATCTTTATTGGTGGCAGCATTCATGAGGTCGCCCAGGTCGTGGC
>JBFXIU010000460.1:0-2598 GCA_050175615.1 Porticoccaceae bacterium
GTTCAGCACCAGTGGATACATGAGGCCGTGTTGCTCCGCTCTGATACCTCGCATGTGGCGGGTGGATTGATTGGTTTACCGATGGAGAAAATTACGCTCAATCTTCAGTGACTGTGCGCTTCAAACGCCTGTTTGACTATTGACTCGAAACCCCGCGCAAATTGTTTGCTGTTGAACAGCGCCATTTTCGAGCGATTCTTCTTGATATGCGCACGTAAATCGGCGAGCTTTGTTGCGTCCTGTGCCATTTCGATGGCTTTTTGTACATACTCCTCTTCGTTGACGCATACCAGATCGCTCAATCCTGCCGCAGTAAGCAAGCTCGCGGCGACTCTTGATGGGAAAGTCGCGCCCATTTTTGTGATGACGGGCACCCCTTGTGAGAGCGCGTCGCTGGCGGTTGTGTGTCCGTTGTAATAAAACGTATCGAGCATGATGTCCATGTGTGCGAGGCGGGCGAGGTTGTCTGCGTGTGGAATATACTCTGCGAAGATAAGCCGTTCGGCATCGATACCTTGCTCGATAGCCGTGGCCTTGAGGTTCTCTGTGGCATCCGCGTTGTTTTCGAGCAACCATAGCACGCTATGTGGCACGGCCTTGAGTATGTTGCACCAAAGGGTGAAAACATCCGAGGTGATCTTGTAACTTTGGTTAAAACATCCGAAGACCACGCCTTCGGCGGGCAGGCCATAACGCGAACGCGCCTTGCGGCGAGATACCTTGGGTTTCAATGGGCTGGGCATATACCAATTTGGCAATCGCAAGATTTTTTCTGCATAGTTGGCCTCACTGCCTTGAGGGCAGGTAATGGGGTCGGTAATCATGAAATCGGCAATGCCTTGCCCCATGCTGCCGGGGAAGCCGAGCCAGTTGATTTGAATTTTTGCGGGCTGCCGAGCGGTGATGAGCGGGCGGCATCCTTGGGTGTAGCCTTTGAGATCAATCAGGATGTCTATTGACTGGTCTTTGATGAACTGCGCGGCGGCGTGATCGGTTAAAGTGCTGATGTCATGAAACTGATCCAGTGCGGCTTCGATGCGAGGGCGCATCACGTCTGCGTCATCGGCTTTACCCCATGAAAAGCCATGCCATTCAAATTGTGTATGATCGAGCTGTTCGAGCATTTCAATCATCAGAAAGCTGGTTGCATGTTGGCGAAAATCATTGGTTAAAAACCCAACTCGAATTTTTCCACTAGATTTGACTGGGATTGTTTCTTGGAGTGGCGATTGCGCTGAGAGGGCATTTTGCAAAGTTTGCGCTTGCCGGTTGGCCGCTTCGAGATGATCCGCCGCTGTAGCGCCGGGAAAGGATATAAACAGAAATGGTGCCACGGGAATGGCCGGATTTGCCCTGAAATCGGGTAAAAAACGTGCAATTTCTCGGTCGAATCGTTCAAATGCGCAAATATGCCTTGTAGCGGACAATAAACCTAGGCGTGCTTCGGTGTGCTCAGGTTCTTGTGCGAGTGTCTGTTCGAAGAGGTTTATCGCCTCGGAATAATTTTTTAGAGCTAATTCAATAACGCCTTTGAGCGAGAGGGCTTCGGTGTTTTGCGATATGTTATCAAGTGCGTTTAACACTTGGCGCGCTTCGATATAACGATAGCGATCCACTAATATCCGCGCCAAACTGATGCGTATTTGAATGTTGCCTGGATGGGCAGCTATAGCTTGCGGTAGAACGCGTAGCGCCTGGTCAAAATCCGCGAGTTCATAAAGCAGTTGTCCATACGGAGCGAATACGACAGTAAAATTTGGAGCTTGTTGCAGTAACTGTGCGTACACATCTCGCGCTGCAATTTTCTTGCCTTGTTGGTATAGAGACATGCCTAGTTGGGCTTGAATTTCCGGCGCGTTTTGTTGGCCTTTGCCTAAGGCGCTCCGCAGTGATATTTCGGCCCTTGCAAAGTCGTGCCGCGCCAGTTGAATCAAGCCCAATTGATAGTTAAAGGTGCCAACCGCTGGCGCCACTTCCAAGGCGCGAATGACGAAGGGTTCGGCTTCTTCAAGCCGACCGGATCGAATCAGCGCGGCGGAGATATTACCCAGAAATTCGGCGTTGTTAGGGTCGGAAGCAAGCAATTCTTTGTTCAGTTGAATAACTTGTTCGATTTCTCCTGCCTGAAATAGGAAATAGGCTACTTGCCGCTTGAGTGCCACATTGCCCGGTTGGTACTGGAGTTGCTCTAACCCGATTGCGGCCGCGCGACTGAATTCACCATTTTGAGCATAGGCACTGGCCAGCAGGGTTTTTGCTGCCGAATTACCGGGCTGCACTTCGGTTATTTTTTCCAGAATGGCTTTGGCTGGCGCGTTCTTGCCAAGATTCAGGTACGTGATGGAAAGCAGGTAGGCGGCGTCTATATGATCGGGGTGTTCGCGAATGATTGCCTCGCAGGCTTCAGCGGCTTGGGGCCATTGTTGTTGCTGAATGTGGTTTTGTGCATTGATCAGTTCTTGGAAATCAGTCATTAATTTAAACAACTCGGTAGGTTTTTATTTTTGCCGCCTGCGCGCATTCACTTGATCCCATGTGTTCAGGGAGAGTTGGCTTTTCTCCCTCCAGTGCGCGCTACGGTAATTACCACCACTGTGG
>JBFXIU010000461.1:0-2597 GCA_050175615.1 Porticoccaceae bacterium
GGGCTTTTACAATATCGCCGTCACCACCCTGTTCCTGCCGGTGGGTTTGATTTTTTTCTTCAAGGCCGGGCCGTTTGCCTGGAATGGCATGATCGGCTTCTGGATTCCCCTGCTGGATTTCTTTATATGGATGGTGGTGATGACCGTTTTTCTGTTTAAAGCCGTGAATCAGGAAAAGAGCCTGGAATCTGTCGCCTAGGACAAAGACTAAACAGCGACTAAAACAACAATGCCGACTTCCGTCGGCATTTTTGTTAGTCAGCCTAGATTCACTATCGGTTCATAATGCCTTTAATGGCTCCGGGCAAATCTGCAGGCAGAACAACGATTTTCGAATTGGCGGACTTTGACAGGTCTTTCATCGCATCCACATAGCGTTCGCCCAATAAATAAACCGCAGGCAACTCCTTGTCCTTGATGGCTTCGGTCACCTTTTCAATGGCCTGCTGGGTGGCTTCCGCCAACACCACCTTGGCCTCGGCATCGCGACGGGATGCTTCCAGGCGCCCTTCTGCTTCGAGAATGGCGGCCTGCTTCTCACCATCGGCTCTGGTCACCGTGGCGCGACGCCCCCGCTCCGCAGCCGCCTGCTCTTCCATGGCGTGCTGCATGGTACTCGAAGGGTTGATGTCCTGGATTTCAACGGTTTTCAGGGTAATGCCCCAGTCGGAAATATCATCAGAAATCGCCGCCTTGAGTTTGGCTTTTATCTGATCCCGTGAGCAGAGGGCGTCATCCAGATCCATCTCGCCAACGATGGAGCGCAATGAGGTTTGCACCAGGGTCTGAATGGCGATTTCGTAATCCTCGATGCCATAAACGGCTTTTTCGGGCGACAGAATATTAATGTAGGCTACGGCATTGGCGATAATGACAGCGTTATCCCTGGTGATCACTTCCTGGGAAGGAATATCCAGAACAATATCCTTGGTGGTGACTTTGTAGGCAACAGCTTCTATGTAGGGAATTGTAAAATTCAATCCTGGCCCCAATGTGCGGTCATATTTGCCGAGACGCTGCACCACCCACTTGCTGCCCTGGGGCACCAGCCTGACGCCCTTGAGCAGGGTAACCAACAACAAAATAAGCACCGCAAGCAATACAAAAACATCCATTTTATTTCTCCTTAACGATTCATTAACGGGCGCTTATCGCCCCTTAGAGTTTTACGACAATTAAACAGTTTCCTGAAAAATCCTTGATATGAACCCGGTCACCGGCGGCTATTTGCTGCTCGCAAATAAACTCCCATTCATCATCGCCGAGAATGGGTGTGGAAAAACGCACCATGCCTCTTTTATGCTCTGTGGGCACCTTTATAACCGTTCCGGCTTCACCGATGGCGGCCTCGCGGGCAATACCGGCTTTGGTTTTGTCCACCATTTTGGGGCGGAAGTAGCGGAACCAGAAAATGGCAAAACCGGCGGAAAATGCTATCCAAAGCAGCAGTTGAATTTCAAATGACATACTGGGAAACAACATCATTAAAACGCCGACGAGAATCGCGCCCAAACCAAACCAGAGCACGGTAAAGCTGGCAAAAAAGATTTCAGCCAGAGCCAGGGCAATGCCGATAATCAACCAATGCCAGTAAAGCAGTTGCAGGTTCTCCATATTCATATCCTTATCCTTTGTTGCGTTGCGAGGTGCTCAGTCGTAATAGCGAGATAATAAGGGGCGCCATCAACATAAAACCAGCCCCAATGTGGAATAAACCCCGGGATTCGCTGATATACAGATAGAAACCCCAGGCCACCAGCATGGCGCCAACACCATCAATGGCTATCAGGCTTAATGGGATGGGAAAAGGCTTTTTATGTCCGGCTTTGTTGTTGTCGGCACCGGCAATCTCGGCGTTTTTATTCACAAGCTTTCACCCATGCCATCAATTCCGGCCATATTACAATAGATTGCGCAATTTGAGAGAGGCCGGATAGGGCGACATATACCAGGCGTTATCAATATAGGGATCCGGCGTCTTGCGAAAGTGGTGTTTCAGCAGGGTAATAGGCACAATCAAGGGCACGTCCCCCCTGGCATAGCTGGCGATGGTTTCCACCAGTTCGGCTTTATCGTCACTGTCGAGCTCCCGCTTTAAATAGCCCTGAATATGCTGCAACACGTTGACGTGATTTTTGGTCGTAGCGACAACAGACAAGGTTTCCATCATCAAGGCAAAATAGTTGTCGGCAACCTCGTTGAGATTATTGTCGCGAGCCGCAGAGGCAATGCGCCCAAGCGCCCTCGCCCTATCTTGATCATGGCTCATCAGGGTGAGTTTAAGTTTTGCGTGCACTCCAGTGAGTTTGGCAACGGTCAAAGCTGGCTCTATATCCTGCTTCCAGAAATGATAGATAAACACCCGCTGAATAAAATTTTCCCGCAGCCTGGCATCCCCCAAACGCCCCTCTTCTTCCACCGGCAGATGGGGGTAGGCCGCCATCACACCATTGGCAAACATGCCAGAAGATTGATCTTCCGGCATGCCTTTGAGGTTATACACTTTCACCCGCGCCATACCGCAACAAGGCGAGCCTTTTTTGAAAATAAAGCCACTGAGAGGCTTTATTTCCGGCAGCTGCGCCCGGGTGTAGTCG
>JBFXIU010000462.1:0-2589 GCA_050175615.1 Porticoccaceae bacterium
TGTTGACGCTGCTTCCCGCTGTCTTGGCGATGTGGATGAATAGATATTTTTTCATCATCAATACGATGCTGTTTCAAAAATTATCGTGCTTGTTTCAACTCAATGACCCGATCGCACAATCTGGCGACTTGATTTTCCATGTGCGAGACAAGAACCACCGTTTGATCGGAATGAATTTTGCGCAACATTTCCTTTTCAGCCTTTTGGCGGAATTCCTTGTCGCCCACGCTCAGCACTTGGTCCAAAAGCAAAATGCCCGGTGTCATGAACATGGCTACGGCGAAGCCGAGCCGTGCCCGCATCCCTGTTGAGTAGGTCCTCACCGGTTCAGACATGAAATCCCCAAGTTCGGAAAATTCGGTGATTGCTTCTAGGCTCGCTTCAACCTGGGGGCGGGGATAGCCGAGAAGCATGCCACTGAATATAGCGTTGTCTTTCCCCGACAGATTGACGTCAAATCCTACCTGCAACGCCAGCAAGGAAACCGTGGCCCCGTAATTAATAATTTTACCCTGATCCGGTTGAATGATTCCCGCAATTACCCGCAGCAAGGTCGACTTGCCTGCACCATTGCGACCAATGATACCAAGGGTTTCGCCACGATGAATATCGAGGTTTATGCCACTCAATGCCTGAAAAAAGGCCGTCCTTCGAAACAGGCTCCCCCGTCGTTTGTAGCAGACGCCGACGTCGCGAAGGGAGAGAAGTATATCCTCGGACACGGGAACAGCCGGTTGTTTGATCGTGACAACGGATTCGGATGTTGTCCCGCGTCCTGCTGCCGCACTCATTCGAGCACCAAGCGGGGAAACGTGGAGGCAAGATGTCGATAGGCGAGAATAAGAGCCCCAAGGGCCATTGCGCAGCCCAGTGCGAGCCAACCCAGCAACACCCAATCTGGCCAGGATTGATGAACAAAAATAAGCCGGTATTGGTATAAGATGTTTGCCATGGGATTCATCAAGAACACGGAGCGCCATGCTTCAGGGATGCTTTCCAGCGTGGTGAACACACCGCTGCAGAAAAGCAGGAATTGAATGGCGGTCGGAACAAGGTAGGTGACATCGCGAATGAACGGCACAATCATGGCCACCAAACAGCTTGCGGCAACGATAAGAACAAATTGAACAACAAAAACGGGAATAAACCCCAGCCAATAGAGGGTTGGAGGCAGTCCCCCCAATGTCAAAAAAGAGGCGAGCATCGCGAAGACAGCGGTTTGCTTCCCCAGATTTTGCATGACCGACACCAGGGGGAAAAACAGCGGTGAGACGCGAACCTGATGCATGATGCCTTTTCCGGCAACAATGGAGTTGGAGGATTGCTGAACTGTTTTGGCAAACCATTGAAAAGGGACGATGCCTGTGAGCAGATAGGCCAGATAATTGTCGCCACCGCGGTGGAGGATCAGCCCAAAAAAAATGTAAAAAACGGTCATGTACAGCAAGGGGTCAATGAGCCACCAGAGATACCGCAGATAGTTTTGACTTGCTTCAGACTTGAGGTTCATTTTGGCCTTGGTCAAAACCAAATCAACAAACGAGAAAAAGGAGGAGCGTGCCGGCGCCTTCATCTCCTCTGCCGGCAAAGGGTTCTGTTGGTGAAGCGATTCCAGCCATTGGTGGCCAAATTCTCGGGCCGCCTTTAGCTGTCTGGCCAATCGGTCGTCACCCAAGTGGTTGGCGGCCACGGCGGCACGTTCGTATCCGGTGGCTATTTTAGGGAATCGGACCCGCACCTCTGCCCAACGCTTAAGGGCCAGGGGCCAATCTTCAGCCGCCATGGCCAGTTCCGCATACTGTTCCCACGCTTGCGGTTCTTCTGGAAACAGGGTGCGGGCCTGGGCATTGAGCGCGAGGGCTTCCTCCATCTTCCCACAATATTGAGCAGCTTGGGCTGAAGCGTGCAGCACTTGAAGGTTACGTTGAAACATATCCCGGGCTGCGCGCGCAAGCTGATCTGCCTGCTCCATCTTCCCACAGATCAAGGCATGGCGAATTTGGGCTGCCGCCACGCCCGCGTGCCGCGGAAATTGTTCCATGGCGGTCCGCAGCAATGATTCAGCGGTATCGTGGTTACCGCATTTCTGATGGCAGATTGCCGCTTCCACCCATGCTTGCGCTTCTTGGGGATAGACTTGTCGCAATATTGCCCAACGCTGCCCCGCGATATTCCATTGCTGCTCATTCATCGCCGTGCGCGGCCACTGCGCGGCAACGCTAAATGGCGGCAGTCCGTTCTGTTTTGTTTTTATTTCCATGCCTGGTGGCGTATCCGTGACCATCGCTTCTCTTTACCAACTTTTTCCGCATCAAGGCAATAAGCCTGCCTCGGCAATTCCTCACCCCGGATTCGTGTGGTCGAGGAACGGATGGTTACAGTCTGCCGAAATGAGGGTAGATTTTTTGATTGTAAAGGCTTCGTGCTTTCGTTCGTGTTCCTTATTCATCGATACCAGGCTGCAATGAAGCCAATCGTCAAACCGGCTGGCAGAGGGTATCCTCCCATTCATGTGAAAACTTCCGCAGCCGTGAACAAAGGTGCCGTGCAATCCTTCTCGGAAAGTTGTGGCGTGCCATGCAATGGCCA
>JBFXIU010000463.1:0-2584 GCA_050175615.1 Porticoccaceae bacterium
CCGGCGGCGTAGAGGTCAGAGGCGATGCTGGCCTGGGTCGGGTCCTTGAAACACTCCGGAGCCTGGTAAGCGGCTTCCAGATCATCCACCACCTGATCGGCGATAGTGGAGGTGCGGTTCTTGCCCACCCGGGCGAAATCGAAACCCGTCACCCGGGCCTGGCCGCCCTTGGTCACCAGAATGGCGTCCGGGGTGAGATTGCGGTGGATCACCTCGTGCCGGTGCGCATGGTCCAGGGCGGAGAGCACGTCGCGCATCACCTGGAGCTTCTGGTCAAAGGTCAGCGCCAGGGAGGCCTTGTTGATGTGCAGGCGCAGGGCCTGACCGGGCAAGTCCTCGGTGACCAGCACCACCTTATCTTCATCATCGGAGACGAACAGATCCTTCACCGCCAGCACGTTGGCGTGGGTCGGCATGTGCGCCACGGCGCGATAGGCGTTGCTGATCTTCTTGAACTCTTCCTTGCGGGCGGCCTCGTCCTGGTAAGGGTCGGCCTGATAGACCCGCAGTCGGGCCATGCCGCCGCTCTTGCCCAACAGGTTGTGCTTGGCGCGGTACTCGGTATAACGGTCGGTGCCGCCGAGCTTCTCTTCCACCTGCCAATCGCGGAACACCAGTGCCGCGCTCTTGGGCTTTGCATTGCCGGTAATCGCCTTGGCGATCTGGGAGTGGAAGCGGGTGATGTTATCCAGCCGGTTATCCGGAATGCGGCTCGCGTCGCGGAGGTATTTCAGGCAGTGTTTGTAATCGGTCACGTCCGGGCTGTCGATGCCCGCCTGGTCGAACACGGCGGCGTCATCGGCGGTGAGCAGCACAGCGGCATGCACATGGGCCTTACGCAGCTCGATCAGGCCGGTGTTGCTCTCCCGGATGATGGTGGCCATGGTTTTGGCGTGGCTGCGCAGCTTGGCCAGCGGCGAGAAAAACGGCTGCCGCCCCTCGGGATACCACTTGGAGCCATACACATCGATGTTGCCCCGCGTTCCTTTGACATCCACCAAGTACACCGCGTGAGGCGCGAGGATGGCGATATCGATTTCGAACACCTCCTCACCCTGACGCATCTCGAAGTTGTGGAAGATCAGCCAGCCATCGGGCAGATGGTCCCGAAGGAAACCGATGGCCTGCCGTTCAGATTCGTTCGCGGGTTGACCGATGGGTATGACCTTCGCCATTAGCGACCTCCCCCCAGAATGGCCTGCGAGATCATCCGTCTAGCATCGAGTTCCAACTGGAGTGCTTCGTCGCGGAATGCCATCGCCTTTAGAACGTTGGCATTTATCTCGTTGATCTTTTCATCATCGAATAAAGGAACCGGAAGGTTTGCTATTTGCCCTTCCGTGAAGTGGGGTATCGACCCGCCAAACGGCAATCGTATTATCTGTGCGTATCCGATATCAGATGATAAATATGCGAAGAGATAGCCGGGAAGGCTTTCATCTTTTGCAATTACCCTGACTAGCATGTGCGTGGTACATGCTGTATCCAGGTGCTTACCAACCCAAGCGACTCGACCGATTAGTCCCCCTTTTTGTCCGAATGCCTGAATCAAAATTGTTCCATTACGGATTTGTACATCTTCAAACAAAGAGGTTTTTCTGGATAAGATTTCTTTATGTACAGGTTCGAGCCAAAAAATGGCCCCACCTGAATAATATGGCGCACCGTGTTCCACATCTTCTATGTAGATGCGCTTGAAGATTCCTGGCAAAGAAACCTCTTTGCACAGGTCTCGCACATATTTGTGCCGTCCTTTGGTTATCCTGTCAGCAATAGTTTCGGCTGTAGGATCATGGTAAGCAGCTTCTAACCGGCCAATGATGTTTTTCGAGCTTACTGTTGAGATAATTGGGTATTCTTGCCGTTCTTGGAGAATACCGTCGCCAAACGTGTCAAAGCGGGCTCTTGATTCATTGACCAAGTTCACGGCATCAGTTCTCAGTTTTGATGAGCGTTTGATGAGAGCATCAACATCCCCTTCAAATTGCGGGGAAAATCGAGGCACCTGGATTCCTGCTAAATCAGATGGTTCGATATGAAGTATGATGCTTCCAAAAGTTCCAGCGGTGACAAGTGGTACACCGAAGTCTGAACTTAGGAATGCATAGAGGTATCCCGATGGAATTTTATCGGCGTCAGGAATCACCTTCATAATGTCGCTACACGCGAACATCCCGGCCATATCTTCTCGAGCAAAAACAGTGCGGCCAATTTTCCCTGCAGCAGAGATCAAAATGGTCTCAGGTTTCAGATAACAATCTGAATCTGTGTCTGCGATTTTTTTGGGAATTCTAGGGACGTGCGTGAGATCAGACTCAAGCATGTCGGAGGTGTTAAGGAACGGCACACCATGGTTTTTGTCATGGACAAAAATCCGTTTAATCATTTTGCCTTTGAATATTCCTGAAAGCCCACCCTCTGTGAGATCAGCCAGAGAGGTCTTTTTTGCTATAAGAGCTGCAATTGCCATACGGGCTTCAAACGCGCCAGACATGTATGGTCCGCAATCCAAACGGCATCCGTTGCTTTCAAGCCATTTGCTTGGAATCGATTTAATTTTCATTGATTCACCTCGCCGGTTGCG
>JBFXIU010000464.1:0-2584 GCA_050175615.1 Porticoccaceae bacterium
TGTTAACAAACATTTATTATTTTCATAAAATATGTGAAAGCAAAATGTCAGTGATTGACAAAAAGAGTCGAACCGAAGTAATATTAGGGCAACACCGCACAGAGCCGTTTTTCGAGGTACACGATTAGCGCAAACAGCCCATGCCGCATAATGCCCCTATTTTTTCATGCGGAGGGAACCCGAATCAGACAGCCAAGCCGAACCGCTTGTCTGCCAGAACCAGGTTCGCCAACGCGAACATCATATGGAGTTTTGCACTCTGTTTTCGTCGGCCTTTGTACCGGGTTTTCCGATAGCCAAACAACCCCTTCACGATACCGAAAACATGCTCAACCTTTGCGCGGATGGACGACTTCTCCCGCTCCCGGCGCTTGATTTGACCCTTGGAGCGCGGGGTATGGTTCTTGCTCTGTGATGGACGGCGATTGATGATATACTGTATCTTCCTGCCTTGATGGTTGTGGGTTATGGCATCCTCGCGCTTGTCAGCGCCAAGATACCCCGAATCTCCGTGGACGCTATCTTCTTCTCCATGAAGCAACTGGGGCACCACGGTCACATCGTGCACATTGGCGGCAGTCACTTCCACATGGTGGACAAGCCCGCTGATTTTATCCACGCCAATATGCCCCTTGTACCCGAAGTACCAGGTATTGCCCTTCTTGGTCTGATGGGCATCCGGGTCACGCTTCTTCTCCTGGTTCTTGGTAGAACTGGGCGCCGATATGATGGTGGAGTCCACTATGCTGCCCTTTTTCAGTATCAGCCCCTTGGCCTGGAGCAACTCCACCACCTGCGCGAACAGTTTCTCCTGCAGCCCGTGCTCTACCAACAACGCACGAAACCGACCGATGGTATCTCCATCTGGCACTTGGTTGCTGGAGTCTACTCCGCAAAAATCCGAAAAGGCGCGGCTGTCTATTACCTCGCTCATTGCGCTCATGTCAGATAGGTCATACAGGTTTTGAAGCAGATGTATCCGCAGCATGAGTTCGAGGTCGAAGGGCTTGTTGCCACGCTCTCCCAGATAGTAGTGCGGCTTAATTATCCCCATCCACTCAGCCCATGGAATTATGCGGTCCATCTGCTCCAAAAACTCTTTCTTCTTCGTCTTCGCCTGCGACAATTCGTCGCTCCACGCCGACAGGTTCATCTGCTTATTCATACATCTAGTTTACCATATTTTGCCGCTCTTCGTTCTGTGCGGTGTTGCCTTAGATATTATAGTGTTTATACAGTGTGTATTTATGCAGAAAACCACGAGGGGAAGGGACTGTAACCATGGGAGAGAACCAGAAGGTCCAGGAGTGGAAAACGCTGCTTTGCCAGGTGAACGGCATACTCTCTGCCCACATCGTTCTCTCTGATTTGGGCGAGCCGGCGGAGATACACGTGCTGGCCACCACCGATAAACGCCCCAAGGCCATTGCGCGGGACGTGCAGTCGGCGCTGATGTCGAAGTATGGCCTGGAGGTGGACCACCAGATCATCAGCATAGCGCAGATACGCCCCGAGATGGCCGAGCGGCTGGGCTTCCGGCTGGTTTTCAGCGGGGTGGAGACCAAGGCCCGCGGCTCTGGCCTGCAGGTGCTGGTGGACCTGGCGCGCAACGGCCACCAGATGCGCGGGGAGGCCAAGGGCTCCAACACTGCCATGTCGCGCCGGCGCTGTGTGGCGCAGGCCACGCTGAACGCCATACAGCAGTGTGTGCCGGCCGAGTTCGAGCTGACGGGCGTAGAGGTGGTGAACCTGTTTGGCCGCAGCGTGATCGTGAGCCAGGTGTATTCGCCCAAAGACGACAAGTGCTATGTGGGCAGCGCGGTGAGCGAGGCGGACCAGGACGTGGCGGTGATACAGAGTGTTTTGTCGGCGCTGAACCGGCGCATCGCCATTCTCTCGCAGGATATCTGAAAGCGGCGGGCAGCCCTGCCCGCCGGAAACAGGACAGACTGAAAACAGGTAAACCAAAAACTGAATATTGTGTGGTTGAACAACCGGGTTTGGCGAAGCGAAGCGGATATAGCCTGCTTGACTAGCGGAAGAGCAGAGAACGCAAGAGGAGGCTATATTGATGACAACATTGTTTTACTATTTGGTTAGCTTTTTTACCACGATCGTTGCAAGTGGTGCGTTTTTCAAACTGACCTAAGCTGCCAGGGGCAAAAGAGACAAAGTTGATTTCAGCCAAACCGGGTTGACATATAAAGGGGAAGGGGGTGCCCGGCGTGACGACAAAGCAAAAGCGGTACTTGTTCATCATCGTTTTGGTGGGTGCGGTGCTGTTTTGCCTTTGCGCCGTCCGGGCCATCCCCATCTTCCTTTCTTTAGAGAGACTGGGGCTGCTGTACAGCCTGATACTGCTGGCCCTGATGACCCTGTGCCGCATGCTGCCCATCTACATCGGGGCCGGCCGCGCCATGGACATCAGCTTTGTGCCGGTGCTGGCCTGTGCCATCACGTCGGACTATTCGCTGGCGGTGGTGCTGTTCGTGCTGTCCACTTGCATCAGCGTGCTGCGCGACCCCGAGACGCAGGACTTTTTCTATCCCTATGCCCGCAACACGGCCAAAGAGCTGTTCAACAC
>JBFXIU010000465.1:0-2583 GCA_050175615.1 Porticoccaceae bacterium
CGTTTTCCCTTGTAGGAACAGTTTGTAAATCAACCGGACGATCTCGGCCTCCGATTCCACAATCTTCGGGGTTCCATCTTCTCCCTTTGCGTACCCAAGAAACCGCTTATAAGGCATGTTTACCTTGCCGTCCGCAAACCGCTTACGCTGGCCCCATGTGACGTTTTCCGAAATGCTGCGGCTTTCTTCCTGCGCCAGCGAACTCATGATGGTAATGAGCAGCTCGCCCTTGCTGTCCAGCGTGTAGATGTTTTCCTTCTCAAAGTAAACCTCCACACCTTTTTCCTTGAGTTGGCGCACCGTGGTCAGGGTATCCACGGTATTGCGCGCGAAGCGGCTCACCGATTTCGTGAGGATCAGATCGATTTTGCCGTCGAGGGCGTCCTGTACCATGCGTCTGAAACCGTCACGCTTCTTGGTGTTGGTGCCCGAAATGCCTTCGTCCGTGTAAACCTCCACGAACTCCCAGTCACCGTTTGCCTTTATATGCTGGGTATAATAATCGATCTGTGCCTCATAGCTCGTTTGCTGCTCTTCGTCGTTGGTCGATACCCGCGCATAAGCGGCCACGCGCTTTTTGACATGCATGCGCAATACATTATTTTGAAGGCGGGTAATGGTTGGCGGTATCACCGTCACCGCCCGTGCCATGCTCATTCGCGGTTCCTCCTTTTCACGATTTCAATCTGGCGCTCTCGCGCCGCCTGACGCATCGCGTCATCCCAACTATCCCTGCGGGACCTGTCCTGCCACACCTTTTCCACCTTGCTTCCGTCGCGGAAAATAAAAAGGAGCCGGTTATTATCCGGCACCTGAATCTCTGCGACCCGTTCGGCAAAAATGTCCGCGTCGAACGCTGGAATTCCGAGCGCCTCCGCTGAAACGGCATACAGGGTATCCTCGGGAATTTGTTTTGCGGGGCAGGCCGCCTTGCCTTCCTGCAGGTAAGTGGAGCAGTTCCAATAGAACTTGCCATTTGCGGTTTTGCGCTTATAGCTCTTACCGCAATTGGCGCACAGGATTTTACCGCTGAATGGATAACGGTTCGGAGTATCACGCTTTGTGCGAAAGCGCTGCCTGCGCTGCTCCATAACCGCCTGCGCCTTTTCAAAGGTATCCGCATCGATGATGGCGGGGTGGGTGCCCTCCGCAAAATACTTAGGAAGAACCCCTTTGTTCCAGACTTCCTTTTTGGTCAGATGGTCCGTCACATACTTTTTCTGCAGAAGCGCATTCCCGGTGTATTTTTCGTTTTTGATGATGGCTACAACGCGCTCGCTGTTCCATGTGCCACCGCGTAGCGCGGGAATACCCATCGCCCTGAGCTTTTGGGCGATTTTGCTGCCGCCCATGCCGCCGATATAATCGTCGAAAATCATGCGGACAACGGCGGCCTCTTTTTCGTAAACCACCACATCGCCCTTCACGATGCGATAACCGAACATAAACCGCAGACTGACCAGCTCGCCATTTGCAAACCGCTTTCGGATACGCCATTTGCAGTTTTCGGAAACCGACCGGCTTTCTTCCTGCGCGTATGAAGCGAGGATGGTGAGCATAACCTCGCCATCCCCGCTGCTCGAGTGAATGTTCTCTTTTTCAAAATACACGTCGATGCCGCGCAATTTCAGTTCCCGTACCGCTTCCAGCATGGTCACCGTATTTCTCGCAAACCGCGCGATGGATTTGGTGATGACCATGTCGATCAGCCCGTTTCTACAGTCGTTCATCAACCGCTGAAACTCCGGCCTTTCGTCCTTGGTGCCGGTGAGCGCCTCGTCGGCATAGACGCCGACATATTCCCAATCACGCCGCCTTTGGATCATATCGCTGTAATAACTGATTTGCGCGGACAGCGAGTGGAGCATGGCGTCTTTGCCGCTGGAAACTCGGGCATAGGCCGCCACTCGTTTTCGAACCGGTATCTGCGGCAGTGAAGGTTCGAGTTTCCTGATACTTCGCATAAAAAATCCCTCCTTTCTTGGGGGGACATGATACCTCTGTATGCCGCAGACATCAAGGCAATTTTGCCCGTAAACCGCCGATAATCGGCCGGTATTTACGGATGAAAATTGTATCAATTTTAGCGTACTCTTTCTCGGTGATCAGTCCCTTGGAAAGTAGCGCTTTGGCGATGGAGATAGCTGCGCCGTAGTTTTTCTCACGATCAAATTGCTCGTTGTTCACGGCGCGCCTCCTCTCCGAACCGGTCTTTGATATAGCAGGCATGACAACAATATTTGCGCGTCTTATTGCCGTAGCTGTCAAAAACCCTGCCGCAGTACGCACAAGTCAGGTGATAAACCGCCTTTCGATTCAGCCTGTCACGGTGGGCGCTCCACCACGCATGGCGGCACTGATCGCTGCAGAATACCTTTGGCTTGCTATTTGGCGTTTGCTCCAGACGCCTATCGCATTGTTTACAATGTTCTTTGTCAGCTTTGTTCTCCGTATCATTGGAAGCGTTGTGCACTGACAGGTTATTACGTCGGCAGAAGGATTTGACCGTATTTATGGAAAGACTGAGCGAATCAGCGATCTGCGAATAGCTCAAGCCTTGTCGCCGCATATCCTGTATGTTCC
>JBFXIU010000466.1:0-2580 GCA_050175615.1 Porticoccaceae bacterium
CCACGCGCGGCGGAATTGACCGCAGCGTACCGATATTCGGCATATCCGCCCTCCCTCGCAACATTGCACACAGCCCTGAGGGCCACAGTGCGCAGGGTGCAATCCCTACGCTGTTATTTCAGTTTGACCAGTTCCACCCGCCGGTTCTTGGCGCGGCCTTCTTCCGACCGGTTATCGGCAACCGGCACTTCGCTGCCAAAGCCCTTTGCCTGCAGGCGATTGGCATCAATGCCGCTCGCCACCAGTGCCTTCACTACGCTCTGAGCCCTAGCCTGCGAAAGCGTTTTATTTGTCACCGCGTTCCCCACGTTGTCGGTATGCCCCTCAATCGACAGCCGCAGCACGCTATCAGCCTTGAGCAAGGCCACCACTTCTTCCATGGCAGGCTTGGCCTCAGGCTTTACGTCCGATTTGTTGTTATCAAAGTTGATGTAGAGAGTCGCAAAGCCCTGCTTGTGGATGGCATCTGCCAATTGCCCTGCTTTCACCACCTGCTGCAGAGGCTTGGCCTCGATATAGGTCAGTTGGTAGCCACTGTCGTATGCGTTGGACAGCACGATCCATACCTTTGCACCCTGTCGATCGATCAGAAAGACATTGGTCGTGTCATGCGTTGATGTATAGGTCAGGCGCCTGCCGCCCATTTCACGGATGGCATTTTCATAGTTCCGAAACACGGCAAGTGTCCCTGCCGGCTTTTCCGTCGAATAGCGCTGCACCGTGACTTTACCCTCGGCAACAAGCTTTCCTTCGTCGCTAAACCCAGGGTCGCCACTGGTGCACCGCTTACCAGGCTGGCAATAGAAAAGGTCGCCTTCCGTGTAACTACCAAATTCAACCACTTTGGGGGGCTGTACCTTGTATCCAGGCATACCGGAAAGGAGTGAATGGGTTTGCGCCCACGCGGGTGTCAATCCAACAAAAAGCAAAACAGACGCTAACCACTTCGCGCAACAAATACTTTTTGTTATTCCACCAATTACCCGCACTTCAAAACCTTTCACACACCCAAAATCATCATCACCGTTAAAACGGGACCCTGCTCGGTAGCCACTGGGCTACCAAGCAGATCACCGATATCAGCGACCCTTGGCTGCAGAATCTTGGAAATTCT
The DNA here is from genome assembly GCA_050175615.1 of Porticoccaceae bacterium. Classification (GTDB taxonomy): domain Bacteria; phylum Pseudomonadota; class Gammaproteobacteria; order Pseudomonadales; family Porticoccaceae; genus CAYXXZ01. Next base: position 1,115 of record JBFXIU010000466.1, read on the forward strand.
CCAGAGTGTGCTTGGAAGAACCACGCGAACCAGCACCCTCTGCCTGCGTCTTCGCCAGATTGGCAGCACTTGAGCCATCCTTACCGCCCAGCTCAGCGGCCATGGCACCCGTCTGCCCCTGTACCACATTACCAAAAGCGCTATAAACACCGATAGCAGCAATGGCGATTAGCGCCACGATGATGATGTATTCAGTCATTCCCTGACCACGTACTTTGCGAAGCGACTGGTTCGTAGAAAAAAGCATATATCCCTCCTCAGAAGTAAAAAATAAAACCACATGCTGGGCTCAACCCCGCGTGCGAAGCGCATCTTATGGACTCCTACCCCTGATGAATGTGACAAAACTAGCACGCTTACTTTGATTACGTTATGTTTCAAACATACATCGGACAAATGTAATTTTTTGCGTATAAGTAGAGCAATAGTTTTCAAAGAGTTTCTATTTAACTCATATGTAAATTGATGATTCTCAAACTTCCATAGCGAGAATAGATCCTTCCCTCGTGGAGGTCGCTTGTGGTTCACCGTTGTTTCATCCCCAAGCGTTTTCTTAGAAAGAAAGCCATTTTTCACTACACGCTACATAAATCTGCAGTGGGGCATCGTCCGACCACCGCTCTTAGCGTCGCACTATCCGGCGGGGCGGGGTTATGCGCCGGATTGGCCTTGTCCGAGCCCCGGGCTGCGGCGCCTATCGCTATCGCCGCCGCCGTCGTACTCTTGACGGTGCTCAGGCGGCAAAATTCTTTCCTGCATGAGCTGCGCGCTTTTTCTGTGTTCGCCTGCTCCTTTCTGATCGGAGCATTGTTTTGGGTGGGGCTTGGGATTTATCGACCACCCGCTAACGACCTCGGCGACACACTGCTGGTATGCGGCGTGCTGGTGGCTTTTCACACCGCTCTCTACTGCGTTTGCTTTGCAACTCTGCGCGCAGGCTGCCGTGCTCTGCAAAAGCGGGGTATGTTGGCACTGGCAGCGTGCACGGGCTTGGGCTGGACCTCTGCCGAAGTGATACGCACCATGGGGTTCTGGGCGCTGCCCTGGGGACTACTGGGTTACAGCCAGGTGGACAACGCCATATTGCGCGGCCTGTATCCCATAGCGGGTAGCGCTGGCGTCGCGCTTGCCATATGGGTGGTTGCAGCTGCTTGCCTCCAATCTATTCAGAGCTTTCGCCAGAGCGGCCGTCTCTTCAAACTCACCACCGCATGGGTTCTGGCCTGCATAGCCGGTTGGTCACTGCAGCATGTGGCTTGGACTCGCGCTATGGAGCACCCTATCACTGTCAGGCTCGTGCATACCCATTGGCCAGAAGACACAAAATACGACCCAGCAGAACAACTGGAAGCAATGGCCGCGTTGTATGCCGCGGCACAGAATCCAGAGGCCCATATCGTCGTATTTCCAGAGTTATTTTTGGTAAAGCGGCCGGGAGTGCTGCCGGCAAACTACCGCCGCGCCGT
>JBFXIU010000467.1:0-2575 GCA_050175615.1 Porticoccaceae bacterium
TAATTGATAATGCTGCATATCATGGTGTAGCCGGATTTCATGTCTTCTCCCTCGATGGTATGTAATAAAGGCTCGTTGCTGGCTGTCTGGCTGGCGCGCAGCATGGCCTTGGGCACGTCCAGCACTATGGCTGCGCCCGCACGACATTGGGGGTTTTTCAAAACCCCTTCCACAACGGCCGTAATAACGCTTTCAGCCTCATCCTGCATGAGAATGAGGATAATGTCCTGATCAACGCAACCGGGGCATGAGCCGCAGCCGCAACCGTCTTCATCCAGACAGCGGCCGTGAAGCCTCGTGCCGCCGCGTGCGCCTCCTTCCTTGGAGGCGTCAACGATGGCCATGCCGCAGCCGCATTCGCCAAAGACCACAAGCAGCTTGGCGGGCATAAACTGTATATTCATCGGTATGTTCTCCACATATCTGGGCCAGGATCGGGCGGCTACAGGAAAAAGTAGATGCAAATGGCTCCGGTGGCAGTCATGGTCACGGTATAGGGAAAGGCCAGTTTGACCATCCGCATGTATGAAAGCTTGATGAGCGGAGCCAGTGAAGACGTGAGCAAAAAGAGAAAAGCCGCCTGGCCGTTGGGCGTCGCCACAGCGGGAATGTTGGTGCCCATATTCACCACCACGGCGATTTTATCGTACCACTCGCTGGAGAACAGGCCAGCCGTATGGGCTTTGTCCATTTCAGTAATAAAGACAGAGGCGATGAAGACGTTGTCGCTGACGAACGACAGTGTGCCGTTGACCAGATACAGCGCCAGCAACTGGGGTTTGCCCTGGAACTGGAAGACCCATTCCACAAGCGGCGTCACCAGATGCTGGTCATGCACCACCGAAAGAATGCCAAAAAAGATGATGATAAGGCAGACAAAGGGCATGGCGTTGTTGAAGGCCTCGGAAAAGTCGTGCTCCTTGGTTTTGCCCGTCATGGCCGAAAGCAGGATGATCAGCGTGAGGCCGAGCAGGCCGATTTCGGCCACGTGAAGGGCCAGGGCCAAAATCAGCAGTATGCCCACCACGCATTGGGTGATGTGAAGAAAGCGCGTCTGGTCTGAAAGCTGGCGCGCTTTTTTTGCGGCGTCCTTGACAATAAGCTCGCGGATGGCCTCCGGCAGCTGGTATCCGAAACCGGGAAAGCGAAAAATTTCAAGCAGGGGGCAGAGGGTAAAGCCCACAATGGCCACAGGCACGGCGATGACGGCGTTGTGCATAAAAAATTCCGCGAATGACCAATTCATCATGGTGCCGATCATGAGGTTTTGCGGTTCGCCCACAATGGTCATGGTGCCGCCAAGGGCTGTCCCCAGAGCGCCGTGCATGATGATGTTGCGCAAAAAACCGCAGAATTCTTCAACTTCCGGGGCTTCTTTGCCGTTGGTGGGGGTAAAGGCTCCGGCCACCTTGCGAAAAATGGCGTAAAAATTGAAGCAGACGGCAATAATGATGGCCATGAGTGTCAGGGCGTCCAGAAAGGCGGAAAGCGTGGCGCTGGCAATGCAGAATGCCAGAGACAGCCAGTGTTTTTTCCGGATGGCGATAAACAACCGGGTAAAAACGACAAAAACCACGTCTTTCAGATAGTAGATGCCCGCCACCATAAAGATGAGCAAAAGCAGCGTGGGCAGGTTGGTGGCCACTTCCTTGTATACGGCGTCGGGCGTGGTCATGCCGATGATGATTGCCTCCAGGGCCAGCAGACCGCCTGCGGGAATGGGGTAGCACTTCAGCGCCAGCGAAAGAATAAAGATAAACTGGAGCAGCAGCAGCCAGCCCGTTATAAATGGGCCGACCACAATATTGAGAACAGGGTTGGCCACCAGAAAGGCCAGCACCGTATATTTGTACCAGAGTGGCGATTTGCCTAGAAAGCTGCTGAAAAAAACATGCTGCATAGTCGTCTCCCTGTACCGCTCAGAATTTAATGGAAAGAAAATCGCGAGATACTGGCTGTGTAGCAGGAAATGCAGCCCTGGCGCAACCTCTGGCAGCGCTTCGAGCTGATTTTGTCCCGTGAGGAATAACTGCCACACGGTGACAAAAAAGAGGCCGGATGGATGGGTTTGGGGAAGGCAACAGGCTGGGTTTATAGAAAATAGCTTTTTAAATCAGATTGTTATTGAAATGCTTCAAATTTTAATTCATCATTTTTCCGGAAAGGAGATTTTGGTAGAATACATGCCATGTTGCGCAGCACGAAACGTGCGTGCAACGTAGGATCATTTGACTTTATAAAAAGTCAACATGCTATATTACTTTGAAAAATGGGTGGATCGGCGCGAGAAGATTGGCCGGAGATCAAAGAAGATTGTGGTCAAGCCTGTAGATCATCTCAATGGGGTTGAGCAGCACAATCTTTCTGCCGTTACCCACGATAAGTCCGTCCATGCGAAAGCGCTGCAAGGTGGCGCTTACCGTGGGCTGAGTCGAACCTACCATGGAGGCCATCTGTTCCTGAGGAATGTTCAGTGGGATTTCACAGGGCTTGTCCCAGTCTTCGGTGGTGCGCAGCGTGTCGTAGGCCAGTGAAATAAGCAGGCTTGCCAGGCGGTTGGCCACGTCATCATTTT
>JBFXIU010000468.1:0-2575 GCA_050175615.1 Porticoccaceae bacterium
AATTAAGATGGCCGTAGGAGATGTGGTATCCGGGCTTTCCAGCGTGGCAAGTGGGGGCTATCTCGATATCCAGCCCCCTGTGAATAACGAGTGGATAATTACAAATATCTTCCACGAGGCCGATGTAGAACTTTACTTTTATGATGGCGTCAATTTGCTCAAGTTCGATTCTGATCCTGCAGGCGGGGTCTGGTACAACCTTGGCATTCCTGTAACCAATTCTAGATACATTCGCGTAAAGAACACAAACGCGGCGGCCAAGCTTATAGGCTACGGCGGCATTGTGAGCAAGTCGGCGTAAGGGGGTGCTGGTATGCGGTACAGAATTGAACATCCGAAGCTGGCACCTTTGAACATGGAAAATGGCGACCATGTTATGGCCCTCGATGAGGCTCTGAGGAAAGCTATTCCAACTATGAAAGGCTGGTCATATTCTTTTGCGGATGATACTCTGACCGTTGATGCGCCAGCATGGTCTAAGCAGGTGCTTTCGTTCTGGGGTGAGGTGAAGGTCGATGGCTAGGGTCTACGGCGACATACATAGGGCATTGCAAAGCTATACCATCACCTATCCTACCCCAGACGAGACATTGCTGGCAACGCCCGAGCCTTTGCCGACGAGTGAGCCTGCAACGCCACAAATAGAGTTCACAATCGGGCCACAGCATGTGCCTGTGGTAAGCCCAGAGGGACTTAACTATGTTTTAACGGCGATACTGTATGCGGCGGGGAAGAATACGGATGCGGCAAGTCAGACGGTGTATTATCGGATATTGAAAAACGGTGTGAGTGTAGCAACAGGATCTTATAGTGTTAGTGCTGATAGATTTTATACTTGGGAACATTACAATTTCTATGACGTAAAGATTGGAGATGTGCTGGCTTGTAAGCTTTGGGCGACGAACGTGAATGTAAATTGGGATTACAAGGCGTTGGTAATTTGGCCGACTCGGATAGGGCCAGAAAATATAATGATCCAAGACATATCATATAATGTTGTGCTTCAACCAACTCTTACACTAGGACCAGCGCGTCCTGCGGGTGCAGATACTACCCGTTATCATTATCATCTAGATACACTCGCAGTAAGCTTTTCGCAAAGCGGTTGGCTATCGATTGGAAATCATGTAATATTGCCTAAATCCACGTATCGATTTATCAGATTAGAAAGCGGCGATTATTATCGATTTAGTATGTGTAGTATCAATACTACCTATAAACCATATTACCGCCCAAAATGGTTGGTTTCTACCTTTTCCTTCCGCCCTCTCAACCTCAAATTGTGAGGTGATGCGAGATGGGCTGGACGCAACGCGGCAAGTGGGCAAGCACAACACATACACAAGACGGTAAGCGGGTACTTGGCGGAATCACACAGGACGGCCAGCGGGTATTCGGGCTTGCACTCGGGCAAGTTCACCAGGCTTCTGCGGCCGTTTCCTCCGGAGCGACCTCGGAAGCCGATCCGGTTATTCGACGAAGTAGCGCTAGTTCAGTTATAGCGAATGTAGTCAGTATCGGCGGATCGTTGATATGGCGAACGGCAAGCGCAACGATCGCAGGCATAGCAAGCACCACAGCAATCAGCGCCAAAACTAGTAAAGTGGGGGGAAGTGGTGTTGCCAATAGCGCTGTAACCGGCATGGCAAGCCTGCGACGCCAGGTTATAGCAGCACTTGAAAACCTAGCTGCCGCTGCTGCGGTCGGGTTAGTCATACTTCACTCAGCGGTCGGGGTTTCCGGCATAGCAAACGCAGCCAGTGTGGCCAGTGTAATTTCAAGGGCCAACGTCGCAGTAGTGGCGACTGCTACCGCTTCAGCAAGCCCGAAGTTTGGGCGCAGTAGCTCCGCAATCATTGTCACCCGAGCAGACGCCTTCGGAGATGCCAGGTTAACTCGGCACGCAAATGGCATCGCTGTGGCTTTAGGGACCTCCGAGGGTGCAGGTAAGATTGTCAGGCCATTATCAGAAGTGGAGGTCCTGGTTGAACTGGCTGTTCGTAATCTAGTGGTAGATGTTTTGGTGCGACAAACAACAGTAGACTTAGCAACCCGCGATTTGACGGTGGGGGTGAGATAATGTGAATATTACTCGCGTTCAGCGTGGCGATACAGTACGGCTTACCGTGCAGTTTCGCAACTGGGCGGGGCAGGCCGTAGACCCAGACACTGTAACGGTGAAGATATATGATTACTCGCTGAAGGAAATAAAACAGGAGCTACTCGGGCCTACCGCAAAACTCGGGATAGGCTCTTATTATTATGATTTCACGCCTACAATGGATGGGACGTACTACTATGAGTTTGTCGGGCAAACAGAAGGGACGCCTGCGCTACGGAGAGGGGTATTCGAGGTTAGGTTTATATAGTTATAAGATGTAGAGAGCGAAAGAAGATTTTAGGCCACGTTTCACGTGGCCGTTCATACTTAGGAGGTGATGCCATATGCCAGGGACGAACAGGCTTGTTTGCCTTGACCCTGGCCACTAGCACGGCGGCCAGGACCCAGGTGCAATAGGCCCTACAGGGCTAAAGGAGAAGGACGCGACATTCCTGCTGGCCCACCTTGTCAAGG
>JBFXIU010000469.1:0-2556 GCA_050175615.1 Porticoccaceae bacterium
AGTCGCTAGGCACCAGCAAGGTGTTTAACAGCTCCATAACTTTAATGGCTCCAGGTACTTCTTCGGGCTTCAGCTGGACAGTAGCAGAGTCCTCGATCACCAGCCGCCCTTCGTCCGCTCTTTTCGTGGGCCACTCGGCAATGACGGTTAGCTTCGTACCTACAGGCAGGTTTTCCATAGCGATCCTCCTTGCAGTTTGGGTTCAAAAAAAACATACAACGGGCCGCGGGGCGTTAAACGCCCCCGCGGCCCTGTTAAAGTCGTTAAACTTATTAAAGGAGTTGACATCCCCGCGAAGCCAGCATTTATGCTGTTTTCCGGCTCTGGATCAGTTGACATTCTCACAGCTGGTTAGGTTTTGCTCACAGCTGGTTAGGTTTTGCTCACAGCTGGTTAGGTCACTTTAAGTTGACATTTTGGAAACGAAAACCAAGTTATTTACCTGATTTATCCAGCCACTGTTGTATTTTTCGGGTCAATTCCGGCCCGGGAAGCGCCTTTTTGTTTTCAATGTTTGAGAGGTATTGTCGGCTGATACCCAGGTACCGGGCGAGCTCTTCCTGTCGCAGGTTTCTCTCGATTCGGGCCCGCTTTATCTCGTGCCCGTCCAGGTTTATGCGTTTTTGGGCGCGGTTGCCTCGCCTCCTTGGAAGCGGCAGCTTAGCGGCGGCTGCTCGCGCCTTTGCTCTTTCCTCCATCTGCTTTTCTAAGGTCGAGAGCTCCGGCAGCACAAAGGTAAGTTCGTACTCTAGCCACCTCTGCACCCACCCTTTGCTCCTATCCATGTCGCTCCAGTAGCCAGTTGGGTAGATCACTTCTTTGAAAGCACCCTTCTCAACTAAAAGATCGAGAGCTTTTTCGAAACATTCCCGGAACCGTCCAGGGTTGGTCTCTGCTTTCGGTTTTTCACATATGGCTTCGCAGAGCGTGCCGATGCTCCAGGTAAGCGGCTGGCCTTTTGCAAGCCGCCACTTGTGCATCATGACATAGTATCCTATGCGCTTGGCCAGGACTTCTGCCCGTCTATCTTCTCTGTGGGATAGCTGCAGAAGTACCCCCGCCAGGCCGCAAACCCACCGTCTGGCCTGGGGGCTGAGGAAATAATAGGCCCACTGGCCGGCTCTGACGCTCCACTTGACGGCCACACTCTCTTTTTCACCAAAAACGGTCTTTTGGTAGGCTTCCACCTTAACGATGTCAAATAGCCGGTCATTGCTCCAGGAGTAACCCTGGGGATTCCACCTGCCTGTTTCTGGATCTGGGGCCGGAAGTTTGTGCACTTCGAATTTGAGCCTTTGAAGGTTTTCCATTTCCTGCTCTATGCTTAGTCGCAAGGCATCTCTCTGGCGCCCCCAAGCTTCTATACCCTTCTGTTGAATGATTTTCTCTGCATCTACAATGACTGGCTCGAGCATTGGGACTTTTGGAGCTTCCGCCAGGCAGGACAGCACCGCTAGCGCCACGTCCGCGGTGAAGTCGGACAGCTTTTCAAGATAGGCTTCTATTTGCTCCATAGTCCAGACGGCAGCATGGGCTTCAACCTTCGGATCAACCCAAATCAAGATCTCCCCGTTGCTGGAGATTCTGTTCCGTGCTTCCGCGGTGTTAGCTTCTGGGTTCAATCTCCAAAGATTCTTTTTACGCCACTTGTGGCCTCCAGCCCAAATAGCCGAGAGCCCAAACTGGACAACCGGGTTCGAAGGAACGGGAACTAGGGTGTCTTGGAAGGTCGCAGGACAAGGAGCTAGCCTGTTTTGTCTAAACGGGCTGGAAGAAGGCTCTAAGCCAGGTTTGGGCAGGGCTTCAAGTGTTTTGAGCTTTTCTAGAAAGCGGCTTAGGAATACTGCAACTACTGCGTTAGATACAGAAGAAGAAGGGGTAAGCTGTATCCCATGAGCAAACGCTTCTTCTTGGGTTTCCTGGGCTACTTCGGAAATGAAGCTTAACAGGATTTGCGCAGCTTTTTTATCCTCAAGAGTGCCCATAATAACAGCGGCACAGACTTCGCGAAATTCCTGCCATGTTAAAGGTTCTTCCGGGTGTTCTTCCCAACGCTGGACTAAGTCGGCCCGTCCAGCTTTTAGAAGCCACCCTTTAACCTCTTGGATTCTCTGTTCTTTTGTTGGCATTTTTTCACCCCCTCTTGCTTCAGTTGCCTACCAAAACTTCCACCAGGGCTTCTTGTTTTCCTGAAGCACCCGCCGCATTTCTTCCATTAGCCGCCGGTCTCTTTCCTCAAGCAGCCGGTCGCGTTCAGTTTCCCGCTTCTCAAGCAGCTCCCTGGTAGCCGCAAGTTCGGCCCGCAGCTCCTCCAGCTGCTGGGCCATTCGCTTCTGCTCGCCGGCCATAGCGGCCACGGCTTCGGCCAGGGCACGGCGCAGGTTCTCCAGGGCTTCTGCTGCCGTTACGGTCACGCTGTCGCTTCCGGCCACGGTTATGGTCATGGGCACCCCGCTTCGGGCCAGGGCCTCTTCCACCTTTTCAGCGTCTAAACCTGCTGCGTAATAGTCGCGTATCTGGATAAGCACGGGTAAAGCATCTGAGGCCACCAAGTAG
>JBFXIU010000470.1:0-2548 GCA_050175615.1 Porticoccaceae bacterium
AAGGGGGGCAGGGGGGATTTAACGCGCCAAACCGAAGCCACTAAATCCCCCTCATTCCCCCTTTTTCAAAGGGGGAGGCGAAATGCCAATGCCCCGCACCAACAATTCTCACAAAGGCACTACCTAACACCCCCCTTTCGCAAAGGCGCCACCTAACTCCCCCCTTTCATAAAGGGGGGCAGGGGGGATTTACCGCGCCAAACCAATCCACCAACCCATAAGAGCGCCAACTGATCCAGTTCTCTTTGCAGCAGGTCGAAGCACAAAATTGTTAAATCTGAACAAAAACCGTGTCAATTCTGGCTAAAAATGTAGGGGTTGAATTAAAAGCCCACGCACCCTTGAGGCAGATAAAACTGAGAATCCGTATTCGCTTTGCATTGCCACTTGCCATCGGCGCTGCGGTCATAGCGAACAATTTTTCCGTTGATTAACGGGTTGCCTATCAGATTGCAACTAATGGCCGCTGTTGCCGATCCATCCGCGTTAGGTTCACTTACGGTAATCGTGCTGCAGTTGGCCGTCGAAGCAGGCATATTCATGTTTGCTAAAGTAAAATCAGCGGCTGGGCGAGCGTCGTTGAACATGACTTCGTAATGGGTCACGCCGGGGCGGATCTCGGCTAACGCCGCCGTCACGCGGGATTTGCCCGAATAATCCAGATAAGCCGGGATGGCGATGGCGGCTAAAATGCCAATAATGCTGATCACAATCATCAGCTCGATGAGGTTGAATCCCTTTTGACGGCACATGGTATTACTCCTGATTTACATAACCGTAATCAGCAATAACCGCGCCAAAGTTCAGGGATAAACCGACAGCATCAAGTTGTTAAGCCCGGTCGTGTATTGATCGAATTTATCGAGTTTAACCACCCGTTGAAAATAGGTTTGCGCCTCGGTTTTTTCACCCATTTGCCACAGCTTGGCGGTTAAGTCCGCAAGTATGTCCAGATTGTTGGGCTGCTTGGCCAGCGTATCTTTAAGCACATCAATCGCATCTTTCTGGCGGCCCAAAATCGAGAATACAAAGTCGGCAAAGGTTTGCGCTAGATACGCATTATCCGGATGGGCGTTATAGGCATTCACCATAATTCCGGCGAGGCGGTTGAGGTCTTGCGCCTGAAACTTGCACGCACCATTGCCCACACAGCTAGAGAGCAGGCGGAAGGTTGAATTATCCTCCGCCGAGATCGGCCCTTGCATTTTTTCTTCCAGCACCTGCCAATAGGCGGCGGGGATCACATGCCCCTGCTTGGCCTCGCTTACAATCAGCGCCTGAACCGCATTGATCGAGGCATCGGGTCGGTTGTAGATTTGCTTGTATAACCGCATGGCCTGATTAAACGATGGCGAACCATAACCCTCGGCATGCGCTTGGATTTCCCGCCCGAATGAAAAGATCGCACGGGTTGAGTCCGGGTTAGCGATTGCCAAAAACTGGGCCTGCGTAAACGGCGAACGCCATTGATAAGCAATAAAGGCGGTTTGCGCGGCAAACAGCGCCACCACCAGCACGACACCGCCGGTGGCAAGGCGCTGGGTGCGGGCGTGTTTTTCCGGCACGGGCCGCACGGCTGCCAGCAGCCCCACCAAGGCTAAAAACACACCAAAGCTCGGCAAATAATTGCGGTGCTCGTACACCAGCTCAAGCGGCAGATAGGTCGAAACCAGGCTTTGCCCGGCAAAAAAGAAAAACACGCCCAAGGCGACCAGCGGATACTTCAACCGCGCAACCCAGGCCGCAACAAGAGCGCCCACGATAAAAATCAGGCTCAAAGCCGTGCTGATGGGCGAAAAAAGCCCCGTGGAGAGGCGAATATCATCGTGATAAAACGAAAAAGCATACGGCGTGGGCAGCACAATCCAGTGGATATAATCCACCATCACCCGTAGCTCGGTCAGCAGGCGCTCGGGTAGCGTGAACGTACGCCCGGCGTAGCCGTGTGGCCCCAGCACGCCGCTGAGTGTGTACCAAACCCCCAATACGCCGGGGATAAACAGCACCAAGGTATACAGCGCAATCAGCCGTGTTTTATCTGTGGCCTGTGCCGATTGCAACCGGAAAACAAACACCTCGATTAAAAACGCATAAGCCGGTAACAGCACGCCGGTTTCTTTGGCCAGCACAGCCAGCGGCGTGCACAGCACCAGCCCCGCCAATACGCGCCACCAGCCGCCGCGCAAGCCATCGCGCATTCGTATGCGCCCCAGCGTAAACAGCAGCAACCCAAGCAGGGTAAACAAAGCAGCCAGCGATTCCATGCGCTGCACCACATATAGCACTGCCGAAAGCTGGATGGGCGCCAAGGCCCACAAAGCCGCCAAAATCAGTGCCAAGGTAGCCGGTTGGAATAAAAACCCCCGCGCATCTTGATCGGCGGCGCGGCGCACCTGCCCGATCAGCAACCAGGCCAGCCCAAACACCAGCACGGTATTGAGGCTATGAATCAGCACATTAATCAGTTTCGCCCAAAACGGCGTGAGCAGATCAAACTTGGCCTGCAAGGCAAAGGTGAGCAGGCTCAGCGGCCGGTGCAACGCACTCG
>JBFXIU010000471.1:0-2544 GCA_050175615.1 Porticoccaceae bacterium
GACGGCATGATCGCCAACCACTTTGGCGCCCGCAACACCAGTAACGAAAAACGCAACTTTGCCGACACCTTCAATCTGCAGTTCATCAAGAAGCAGGTTATGCGCTACGGCGAGAACCCCCATCAAAAAGCGGCCTTCTATGTGGAAGCCGAGCCTCTGGACGTGGGCATATCTTCAGCCATTCAGCTTCAGGGCAAAGAGCTTTCCTACAACAATGTCGCCGATACGGATGCGGCTCTGGAAACCGTCAAATCCTTTGCTGAGCCCGCCTGCGTCATTGTCAAACACGCCAACCCCTGTGGCGTCGCCACCAGCGCCAACGGAATCGGCGCAGCCTATGAGCTGGCCTACCAGACCGATCCTGAATCTGCCTTTGGCGGTATTATCGCCTTTAACCGCGAACTCGATGCCGCGACTGCCCAGGCCATCGTCGACCGTCAGTTTGTCGAAGTGATTATTGCGCCAAAAATTTCCCCACAAGCGCTTGAAGTTACGGCGGCCAAGCAAAACGTCCGCGTACTGGAATGCGGCGAGTGGCCAGCTCAACGCCCTGCCCAGTTTGACTTCAAGCGGGTTAACGGCGGTCTTTTGGTACAGGATGCCGATCTCGGCATGATGGCAGCCGGCGACCTCAACCTGGTTACCAAGCGCGCGCCCACCCCCGCAGAAATTCAGGATCTGATTTTTGCCTGGAAAGTGGCCAAATTTGTCAAATCCAACGCCATTGTCTACGCCAAAAACTGCCAGACCATCGGCGTCGGCGCCGGCCAGATGAGCCGGGTTAACTCCGCCCGCATTGCCGCTATCAAAGCGGAACACGCAGGGCTTGAGGTGAAAGGTGCGGTGATGGCCTCGGATGCTTTTTTTCCTTTCCGGGACGGCATCGATAACGCCGCCAAAGTGGGTATCAGCTGCGTGATTCAGCCCGGCGGCTCCATGCGCGACAATGAAGTCATTGCCGCCGCCGACGAACACGGCATGGCCATGGTCTTCACCGGCATGCGCCACTTCCGCCATTGATTCTCGCCCTCTGGAGCACATTATGAATATTCTCATTATCGGCTCGGGCGGTCGCGAACACGCCCTGGCCTGGAAAGCAGCGCAAAGCCCCCTGGCCGACACCATTTTTGTCGCCCCCGGCAACGGCGGCACAGCCACTGAAGCCAAAGTTAAAAATGTGGTCATCGATATCAGCGACTTCAAGGCACTGGCGGATTTTGCCAAGGTCAACCATGTAGGTCTTACGATTGTCGGCCCCGAGCAACCTCTGGTGGATGGCGTCGTCGATTATTTTGAAGCCGAAGGTCTGGCGATCTTTGGCCCCCGCAAGGGCGCTGCCCAGCTCGAAGGCTCAAAAGCCTTCACCAAAGACTTCCTCGCCCGCCACAAAATCCCCACAGCCGAATACCACAACTTTACCGAGATTGAACCCGCTCTCGCCTACCTGAAAGAGAAAGGCGCTCCCATCGTTGTCAAAGCCGATGGCCTCGCCGCTGGCAAAGGCGTCATTGTCGCCCAAACCCTGGAAGAAGCCGAAAATGCAGTTCGCGATATGCTCGCTGGCAATGCCTTTGGCGAAGCTGGCCACCGCGTCGTTATCGAAGAATTTCTCGCTGGCGAAGAGGCCAGTTTTATTGTCATGGTGGACGGCGAACATGTACTGCCCATGGCCACATCTCAGGATCACAAAGCGGTATTTGATGGCGACAAAGGCCCCAACACCGGCGGCATGGGCGCCTATTCGCCAGCGCCGGTGGTCACCCAGGACATCCACAAGCGCGTCATGGCCGAAGTTATTCTGCCCACGGTTAAAGGCATGGCCGCAGAGGGCAACACCTACACCGGCTTCCTCTATGCCGGGCTGATGGTGATGGCGGATGGCACCCCCAAGGTGATCGAATACAACTGCCGCTTTGGCGATCCAGAAACCCAACCAATTATGATGCGGCTGCGCTCCGACCTGATTGAACTCTGCCTCGCCGCCCTCGATAAAAAACTCGACACAGTCACTGCGGATTGGGATCCCCGCGCAGCCCTGGGCGTGGTGCTGGCAGCGGGCGGCTATCCGGGAGACTACAGCAAGGGCGAAGAAATTAGCGGTCTTGACGCCAACAATTCTACCAATGCCAAAGTTTTTCACGCTGGCACCAGGCTGAGCAATCATGCAGTGGTGACCAATGGCGGCAGGGTTCTTTGCGCCGTCGGCCTTGGCAATACGGTCAGCGCAGCACAACAGGAAGCCTACAGGCTGGTGGATCAGATCAGCTGGAACCGTATGTTCTGCCGCCGGGATATCGGCTACCGCGCCGTCGCCCGAGAACAAAAGCAGGCACAACAGGCACAGCAATAGATTTCTTTTCAGCGCTTCCATAAACACAAAAAAACCCGGCGGTGACACCGGGCTTTTTTTGTGCTGACTGTCCCGTCCTGGAATAGGTTTACACAGTGAGGACCTATTATGGATGAACGCCTATCGACGCGCCGTAAGCGCACCCAGCGTGATTACACAATGGGCTTTAAATTGCAGGTTGTAGACGCTGTTGA
>JBFXIU010000472.1:0-2544 GCA_050175615.1 Porticoccaceae bacterium
CTGCAATTTGGTGGCGGTCGCGGCGGTGGAAATTGAGAATATCGTCGACTCTGTAACCCTTGGGCAATATCAAGGAACAGGACAGGGATGATGTCATTAGCGTTGTCTCAGTGGCCGTCGTCGAAAATAGTGTCGAGACCCTTGGCGATTTGCCGCCAAAACAGACTTTGGATGCGCAGAAGCGCTTGCACCATGGCTTCTCTCTGAACGTTTGTGTATGGCCAGTTTTGTTGTTCAGAGTTTCGATTCAGCATTCCTCTGCCTTCTGTTGTCTTTGAGAGTGGGTCGACTCACGATTAAGCAGAGTACGTTTGCGTTCAATGCCCCAGCGATAACCGGAAAGGCTGCCGTCGCTGCGTACAACTCTGTGGCAGGGAATGGCGATTGCCAGGGGATTTGCTGCACAGGCGTTGGCAACTGCACGGGTCGATTCAGGTGCGCCTATGCGTTCCGCCAGCTGGGAGTAGCTGAGGGTGGAGCCGGCAGGAATGGTCTGCAATGCCTGCCACACCCGCTGCTGAAATGCGGTGCCACGAATGTCCAGGGGCAAATTCAGCCCGCTCTGGGGCGTTTCCACCAAGCCAATAACCAAAGCGATTCGCTGCTCAAAATCCCTGTCCCCGCCGATAAATTCCGCTTTTGGAAAGCGTTTCTCGAGATCATTGATGAGTTCGTCAGGGGAGTCTCCCATAAGAATGGCGCAAATCCCCTTGTCGCTGGCGGCAACCAGGATACTGCCAAGGGAGCATTGGCCAACGGCAAATTGAATCTGAACGTCGAACCCGCCTTGACGGTAGCGGCTCGGCGTCATCCCCAAAAGTTGATCGGCTTTGGTGTAAAAGCCGCTGCTGGCATTATAGCCAGCGTCAAAAATAGCGTCGGTGATGCTGCTTTGGCTGTTGAGTCCCTCGCGCATTTTGTTGGCGCGATGAGCTATTGCATAGGCTTTTGGCGTTAAGCCAGTCATTTTTTTGAATAGGCGATGGAGGTGATAGGGGCTGAGGTTAGCGCGTTCAGCCAAGGTCGACAGACTGGGGGGGGATTCGGCTTCCTCGATGTAGCGGCAGAGGCCGGTTATCATAGCCCTGCGTTGGTCTGTCAGTGGCAGTTGCTCTGGTTTGCAACGTTTGCAAGGGCGAAACCCCGCCTTCTCGGCGTCTGCTCTGCTGAGATAAAAAAAGGTGTTTTCACGTTTGGGTGTGCGTGCACCACAGGAGGGTCGACAGTAAACCCCGGTGGTTTTGACGGCATAAAAGAAGCGGCCATCGGCTTTGGCGTCACGGTTGGTCACAGCAAGCCAGAAATCATTTTCAAGTTTTGTGGTTGGCGCAGTGGTAACTGAGCTGGGTACTGATTTTCTCGACATGGCGTTCTCCACAAGGTTCGACGCCTGAAGTGTAGTTGTTGTCGAACCGGATAACACTCTGATACTTGCTGTTGAATTTTCCAGTTCGGCGGAAATTATAATTATTTTTCCACTTACAACGTATGCCGGGCAAGGCGCCACGGGTAGAAATTTTCGCCAACACAAAAAAATTGGCTTTGTTCCTTAAACGTTAAACCCCAGCGCTTTTAAGCACCAACTTAACAACAGTGATTACCGTGGCAATAAAAATTGCTGTAAAAATCACCCCGGCAATAATAAAGGTTTTAATGTTACCGTGTTTGAAGTCCCGCTCGCGATTTTTACTGCTCTGGACACCCAGTGCCGCCGCCAGGGTGCTTTTGACAATGGCGGCAAGGCCGGGTTTTGACTCTTGGTTTTCATCCGTCATGGGCTCTGTGTCGCTCTATCAGTAACCTAAATTTGGGCTGAGCCAGCGCTCTATGTCGCCAATCTCAATGCCTTTGCGTTGTGCTAGGGATTCTACCTGATCCCGCTGAATCTTGCCCACATTGAAATAGCGTGATTGGGGGTGCGAAAAATAGAGACCACTGACAGAGGCGGCGGGCAGCATGGCAAAGCTTTCTGTTAAAGAGATACCCGCCTTGGCCTCCGCATCCAACAGGGAAAACAATGTGGTTTTCTCGGTATGATCCGGACAGGCAGGATATCCTGGCGCAGGACGAATGCCCTGGTATTTTTCGCGAATAAGTTCTTCATTACTGAGCTGCTCGTCGGCGGCATAGCCCCAGAATTCCGTTCTTACCCGCTGGTGAAGTTTTTCCGCCAGGGCTTCAGCGAGACGGTCTGCCAGGGCTTTGACCATGATGGAGTTGTAGTCGTCATGGTTGGCTTCGTACTCCTTGGCGAGTTCTTCCGCACCTATGCCTGCGGTTACTGCAAAAGCGCCCACATAATCGGCGACCCCAGATTCCTTGGGCGCGACAAAGTCAGCGAGGGAATGCATGGTGTCACTGGCGCCGGGTTTTTGGGTTTGCTGGCGCAACTGGTGCAATACCGCCAGAGGTTTGTCCCTGGTTTCATCGGCGTAGACGGCGATGTCGTCACTGTTGACGCGATTGGCAGGCCATAAGCCAAACACGGCTTTTGCTTGCAGTCGTTTTTCGGCGATGAGTTTTTTGAGCATTTCCTGGGCGTCG
>JBFXIU010000473.1:0-2542 GCA_050175615.1 Porticoccaceae bacterium
CACAGAAACTGGTCGCACGGGTGCCGATTTCAAAGCGTGATGCAGAGCTGTATTATTGTGGGCCGGAAGGCTTGCGTAAAGCGATCGAGAAAGGACTCAAGGCGATGGGGCAAAGCCCGAAGCGGATTCATTACGAAGAGTTTGAATTGCGCTAGGGGGGGGCTGCTTGTAGCCGTCATGGGGGTGTGGGTGGCAACCATGATGGCGCGGGCCAGCGTGGTGAAAAAACTCAAGGATGCCGGCGCGCTGAAAAGTAGCTACTTGGTCAGCGGCCTGCATTCAGTTGTTGATACCGCCATGCTGTGCGGGAGTCTTCGCTTTGTAGTGCCACTGTCTGTGTTGTGGAGCATTCGAAGCCAGGTACAAAACAGTACTGATTGTAATTTTCCTTACTTTATTTTCCTTGCCGGCTGGAGGTGTAAGCTCGGCTGAGCTGCTCTCTGCTCAAACGCTTTTCAGCACTTTACGGTGATAAGTTGGCCGGTCGAAAAATGATACTATCGGCGACAAACCTGCACAAACTGCTGCAAGCAACAAGGAAAAAGTGTGTCCGATTTTAAAAACATCCAGGAACTCGAAAAACGCCTGTGGGAAGCCGCCGACGAACTGCGCGCCAACACCGGCCTGACCAGCCAGGAATATTCCCGCCCCGTGCTGGGTCTGATTTTTCTGCGTTACGCCGAATACCGCTACCAGCAAGCCAGCCAGCGCCTGGCGGCGAAGGCAGACAGCGGCGAGCAACAAGGCCGTCGTCGGCGTGGCGGCAGCGACAGCCTGAAAACCGCCATTCAGGCCGAAGGTGCCATGTATGTGCCGGACGAAGCCCTGTTCAGCAACCTGCTGGCGCTGCCCGAAGACAGCGACCTGGGCAAAGCCGTCAACGATGCCATGCGCGCACTGGAGCGCGAAAACGAAGCCATCAAGGATGCCCTGCCCAAAAGCTTCACCATTTTTGACAACGCCATTCTGGCCAGCCTGCTGAAAAACTTCGCCAACATCCGCTTTGATATCGGCTCGGACGTGTTTGGCCGCATTTATGAATACTTCCTCACCGAATTTGCCCGCAGCGAAGGCCAGGGCGGCGGCGAGTTCTTCACCCCCAGCCCGCTGGTGCGCCTGATTACCGAAATCATCGAGCCTTACCACGGCAAGGTATTTGACCCCGCATGCGGCAGCGGCGGCATGTTTGTACAAAGCGCCGCCTTTGTTGAACAGCACAACAAAATCGCCGGTGACGAACTGAGCTGCTTTGGACAGGAAAAAACTGCCGACACGGTGCGTCTGGCCAAAATGAACCTGGCCGTCCACGGCCTGCAAGGCGACATCCGCGAAGGCAACTCCTACTACGACGACATTCACCAAAGCGCCGGCCAGTTTGACTTTGTCATGGCCAATCCACCGTTCAACGTCAACAATATCCAGAAAGACCGGCTCGAAAATGACAAAGCCCGCTTTCCCTTCGGCATGCCCCGTACCGACAACGGCAACTACATCTGGATACAGCAGTTCTACAGCGCACTCAACAGCCGTGGCCGTGCCGGTTTTGTCATGGCCAACTCCGCCAGCGATGCTCGCTCGTCAGAAATGGAAATTCGCAAACAGCTTATCCAGACTGGCGCTGTGGACGTTATGGTCGCCATTGGCAGCAACTTCTTCTACACCGTCACCCTGCCGTGCTCGCTATGGTTTTTCGACAAGGGCAAGCCACTGGAGCGCAAGCATCAGGTGCTGTTTATCGACGCACGGCACATCTACAACCAGGTCACCCGCGCCGTGCGCGACTTTACCGCCGAACAGCTCAACTTTATCGCCAACATCGTGCGCCTCTACCGTGGGCAACCGGTGGACAACACCTACCTGAACAGCCAGGCACAACAGGGCAAAGCCAGCGCCACGCCCAGCTCCGAATATGACATTGCCCAGCAGTTCCCCAATGGCTATCAGGACATTGCCGGCCTGTGCAAAGTCGCCACCATTGCCGAGATTGAAGAACAGGGCTGGTCACTCAACCCTGGCCGCTACGTCGGCGTAGCCCAGGGTGAACAGCAAAGTGACGAAGACTTCGCCGCCAGCCTGCTGGCACTGCAAGAAGAGCTGGAAGTGCTGAATGCCGAAGCCCATGAGCTGGAGCGGGTGATTGCCGGGAATGTGGCGAAGGTGTTGGAGGGGATGTGATGGCTTGGGTAGATAGCACGCTTGGCGAAATATGTGATGTGGGCGGCGGTGAAATAAAAACTGGTCCATTCGGCTCACAGCTTCATCAGTCTGACTATGAAGAAGTCGGCACGCCTGTTGTGATGCCAAAAGATATTATCGAGGGAAGAATTGAAGAAGCAGGTATCGCACGGGTAGGCGCAAGTCATGTTGAGCGTCTTACACAGCACAAGTTAAAACTGGGTGATATTGTCTATGGGCGGCGTGGGGATATTGGCAGGCAAGCTCTTGTCCGCCATGAAAATATAGGCTGGTTATGCGGCACTGGTTGCTTGAAAATCACGCTGGGTTGTCAGTCTCCTATTGATAGTCGTTATTTGCATTTATA
>JBFXIU010000474.1:0-2537 GCA_050175615.1 Porticoccaceae bacterium
CTATGTACGGAAGAGATAACCGCTGAAGGCATCTAAGCGGGAAACTCGTCTGAAGATTAGGTATCCCGGGGCCTAGAGCCCCCTGAAGGGTCGTTCGAGACCAGGACGTTGATAGGCTGGGTGTGTAAGTGCAGTAATGCATTGAGCTAACCAGTACTAATTGCCCGTGCGGCTTGATCCTATAACCTTGCAGGTTATGCGTTCAAGTGCCGTTCAAAGAAAAGCCCTGTGCACTGCACAGGCAAACGCCAAGACCTGCGCCCCAAGCGCGCAGGCACAACGCAACCCGAAACACACAAAACATGATTACGGTGTGAACAAACAGGGACGATGCGCTGGCTAACGCCAGGCGCTCTAACAAAACGTTCACACGGTGCTTCTTCCAAATTGGCCGGCGTGGGTTTGATCCCAGGCAGGCAACCGGTTACGCTTGACGACCATAGCAAGGTGGTCCCACTCCTTCCCATCCCGAACAGGACAGTGAAACGCCTTTGCGCCGATGATAGTGGATGTACATCTGTGAAAGTAGGACATCGTCAGGCTCTTATCTGAAAAACCCCGCACATAACCTGTGCGGGGTTTTTGCTTTGAAAAAACAAACTGCGGTACCTATAACAGATCTGTACAGTAAAATGGATCTCAGATTTTTGGATCCCAGTTTATATCGGAGGTATCAATGACTCAGGCTTATCCGCCAGAAGAGGGCAGTGGCTTGTCGATGCGTCAACTCACGCATTTGATTTATGGCTTGTTCGCTCTCGGTTTGCTCAGTGGTGGTTTTTTCGGTATTGCCACCATTGCGGCTGTCGTGCTGGCCTATCTGAAACGTTCCGATGCTGCAGGTACGGTCTATGCCACCCATTTTGACTGGGTCATCAGAACCTTTTGGTGGGGAGGGTTGTGGCTTGTGCTCAGTGGCGTAGCTACTTTTGTCTTCATTGGCTGGTTGACAGGCGTGCTGGCCATTATCTGGATTGTTTACAGGGTGATCAAAGGTTGGTTGGCACTTTTTGGAAATCAGGCCCCTGTAGCCGGTTTCGACTGAGCAGTCCTTGTGTGCACAAGGCTTGAACATATGAAAATGCCTCGGAAAGCCGAGGCATTTTCATATTCAAACGGAAGGGTCAACCTTCGGTTTTACTTCAGGTGAGTACTGACCAGTTTGGTCAATTCAAACATGGAAACCTGATCTTTGCCAAAGAGAGGGCGCAGTTTGTCATCGGCATTGATGTTGCGACGATTTGCGGGATCCTGCAGGTTGTGCTGCTTGATGTAATCCCAGATTTTTTTGGTCACTTCCGTGCGTGGAACAGCTTCAGGCCCGATGACGGCTGCCAGAGTTTCGCTAGGGGTAAGAGGTTTCATGAATGCAGCGTTGGGCTTGCGAGCGGGCTTAGCGGATGTTGCCATGTAAACGAGGCTCCTGACGGAAAATTATGAATGACGAGACGTGCGGCACGGACAGTAGCCGCCGAATTGAAGCTTATTTTAACCGCTGATCCTTGTGGGCGGGTAAATGATCCACCAATGACTGCTTTATACTGACACGTTATTTCCGAGTTTTTTCACCAAGCCCCGGAGCCTGCATGAGTACGGATGCACAAAAACCCGATTCCATAACCCTGGTACGACCCGATGACTGGCACCTTCATTTACGTGATGGTGCTGTGCTTGAGTCGGTTGTAATGCATACTGTGCATCAGTTTGCGCGAGCAATCATCATGCCGAACCTTAAACCGCCGGTCACTACAGTCGAGTTGGCCCGAGCTTACCGTGATCGCATTGCTGCAGCAGTTGCACGGCAAAATACGCACAAGCACCCGTTCGAGCCTTTGATGACGCTTTATCTTACCGACAACACGTCACCCGATGAGGTTGTTAAAGCCAGGGAAAGTGGGTTTGTGCACGGATTCAAGCTCTATCCTGCGGGTGCTACCACCAACTCCGATGCCGGGGTGACCGATCTTCTTGGCAAGTGTTCGCATGTGCTTGAAGTCATGCAGGACGCAGGCATGCCTCTGTTGGTTCATGGCGAAGTCACCGATCCCGATGTTGATGTTTTTGACCGTGAAGCGGTTTTTATCGACAAAGTCATGGTGCCGTTGCGGCACCGATTTCCGGCGCTTAAGGTTGTTTTTGAACATTTAACGACGGCGGATGGCGTTGCCTATGTAGAGCAAGCCGAAGGGCCGGTGGCAGCCACGATCACCGCACACCACCTGTTGTACAACCGTAATGCTTTGTTCAAGGGCGGTATACGGCCGCATTGGTACTGCTTGCCTGTTTTGAAGCGCGAAAAGCACCGACAGGCTTTGCTTGCGGCAGCCACAAGTGGTAGTGCGCGATTTTTTCTGGGTACAGACAGTGCGCCGCATCCAAAGGGGCTCAAAGAACATGATTGCGGCTGTGCCGGTTGCTATACGGCCCTGCATGCCATGGAGCTTTATGCCACGGCTTTCGATGCGGCGGGCAAGCTTGATCGCCTTGAAGGCTTTGCCAGTTTGCATGGGCCTGCGTTCTATGGTTTACCGGTCAAC
>JBFXIU010000475.1:0-2519 GCA_050175615.1 Porticoccaceae bacterium
GAAACCGCCGCATAACGTCCATCAGCCGCCACACCACCTGCATTGGTATGGTGATCGCGAATTGCCTTGTCGGTTTCGTGCGCAATGACCGCTCCAGCAGCGAAGGCTGCCATATGGCCAAACAAACCGGCAAATGCGGGTTGTAAGCTGCAAGACAGCAGTAATCCCGCTAAAACAAAATGGACTGTTCGACGCACGATGTTGATTCCTTCTTTCCCGATGACTGTTCGGAGGGCATTGTGACCTAAGCGATCAATGGCAGCATCTCGGAAATGCTGCTTGCTATGTGGGTTCAATTAAGTTTGAATACGGAAACAGTATTCAATGATTGATTTTCATGACCAAGCCCCCTCTTCCTGCAGAATCACCGGCCAACACGCCACAACCATCGCCCTCGCCATCGGCTGGGGCGACACGGGGAGGTGCACGTCCAGGTGCGGGCCGACCCAAAGGGCAAGGCCGCTGGGGTGAACCAACCACGTCAGTCCGTGTGCCGCAAAGCCAGGTTGGCGTGGTGAAAAACTGGCTGGACGAGTTGGCTGAACTCAATTCGGTGATCAATCAGCCACGAAGCCGGTGTTTTTCAAGATAGTTGTCGCTTTTAATTTCAATCTGTCTGATTCTTTTTGTGGTTTAGGCCGCTTTGGTTTTTGCTGCGGGTGTTTTGTCTGGGTTTAATGTCACTGCGCCGACGGGCGTCCAGTTGCGTGTGGCACCTGACCATCGATTCGGGTTTTTGGCCTTGGCAGCCAAGTACACTTGGTGGCGCTTGGCCAGTAGGTCATGATCCTTGCCCTGATGCCGCTCGGCGGGCGTTACAAAGCGAATTTGGCTATGCCGATGTTCGTGGTTGTACCACTGGATGAAGTTTTTAACCCAGGTTTGCGCTGCCTCTAAGCTCGCAAAGCCGCTTCTTGGCCATTGTGGGCAGTATTTGAGGGTGCGAAACAAGGATTCGGAAAATGGATTGTCATTACTTACCCGTGGGCGACTGCGTGAGGGGGTAATGCCTAAATCCTGCATTTTAGCGAGCAAGGTTGATGACTTCATCGGTGCCCCATTGTCCGAATGCAGAACCAAGGGCTTTTGGTGGCAACGAGCCCCCAATACGCTGCGATCAAGCAGGTCAGCCGCATCCGCCCCGCTTTCCTGGCGGCAGACCTCCCAGCCTACCGCTTTGCGGCTGTAGAGGTCTTCAATCAAATAAAGGTACCAGTACTGCCCTTTAACCATTGAGGGTAGGTAGGTGATATCCCAAGTCCAAACTTGATTGGGTGCCACGGCGGTGTAGGTGGATGGCATAACCACCGGACGGGGCTTTTTGGCGTGTCCCCGATGGGTGAGCTGGCCTGCGGCTTTGAGAATCCGGTAGTAGCTGGACTCTGAGGCGAGATAAATGCCTTGATCGGCCAAACGCGGCACGATCTGGCTGGGTGGACAATCGGCATAGGCGGCTTGGGCGCAGGTATGCAGGATTTCTGCCCGCTCAAGGGCATTGAGTTTGTTGGCAGGCACTTTGATTGCGGTGGTGCGGCCATCAACCCGCAAGCCATGCTGACGCCAGCGTTGCAGGGTGCGGGGGGGCAGGCCAATGGTCTGGCAGGCCAGATGCAATCGGGCGCCGCACCGCACCGCGTCGGTAATCCAGTCTATGAGTTGCTGCCGCTCTGGGGGTAAGGTCATTTGACCTCGGCCTCTTGATCCCAGAGGGCTTGTACCTTTTTTTGCAGCACCCATAGGGCAGCAGTTTCTGCCAACGCTTTGTCTTTGCGCAGCAGTTCACGCTCAAGCACATTAATGCGTTTCTTATCTGCACGACGTTCGGCCAGATGAGCGCTGTGGGGATTGCCTTCGCTGGTTTGGCTGGCGAGACAGGCTTGGCGCCAAGCGATTATCTGCTCTGAATAGAGGCCTTTTTCACGGCAATAAGCGGCAATTTCGATGGCCGATAAGGTCGCTGTTTCAATCACAGCGGCCAAGCGTGCTTGTGCAGACCAGGTTGAGCCTTGTGCCGGTAACGCCTGTAAACCAGGGGACGCACCCAATAGCTGTTTGCGCCAAGCATATAAGGTGGCACGCGCAATGCCTTCTTGCCGGGCAAGCGCGGCAACCGGCACACTCAGTGGCGGCAGTAATTTCTGCAATACCGCTGATTTTCGTTCTACTGAATAGGTTTTCATCTTTCTATCTCAAACCGCCCCCTGTCTAATCATGGCTAATCCGCCAAGGCGACAACTATCCTGACACAGGGGGAAGCTTGCCGGATTCGGATCGCTTGGCCGCTGCGGGTATGACACGGCTGCTCCCTACTGAGATCAATGCCATGTTGCCGTTGGTTTTGTACAGTGGTCGCATTGCCGCTGGCTTTCCGTCACCAGCCGATGATTATGCCGATGAACGGATTGATCTGAACCGTCATTTGATCCGGCACAAGGAGGCTACCTTCTTCCTGCGAGTTCAGGGTGATTCCATGCTGGGAGCGGGCATTCATGATGGTGACCTGTTGATCGTCGATCGGG